>JAQUNB010000211.1 GCA_028717825.1 Candidatus Omnitrophota bacterium | reverse complement strand
ACATGATGCCCTTGAAGGACTTAATGATAAAATTTTGAAAGATTTAAGAGAGTATAGAGAGAAGATAGATGCAATTGCAAAAATGGCGGAAGAAAACAAAGATGCGAACGATATTGCGGAAAAAATAAAAGAATTGGAAACGCAGATCGAAGGGATGCAAGCCGATGAACAAACAAGAGACGATCTGATCAAAGAAAGAGAACAATTGCTCGAGGCGCTTAACGAGCTCGTTGTGAAAAATAAGGAACGAGTAACTGAAAAAGTTCCCAAAACAGTAAGAGAAAAGGCCAAAAATTTAGCCAGTGTTTTCCCGTGGTTCTTTATAATTTCGCTGGCGTCGCTTATTTTCGGCGCGCGGGCAGGGTTTACCGCGACGTCGCGTTTTGTGACACCCGATTGGATGACAGTATTAAATTCATTTACAACAGGCAATGTTACCCTTTTTATAATTACGATATTTTGCGTTTTCATTATTATGGCGAATATTAACATTTTTGGTTTTGGCGCGGGATCCGACGACAATGTCAAACAGAACATTTTACACAGTATTGGTGAAAAGCAGGGATCAGTTATCAATAAAGAAAGCTTTGCAGAAGAAATGATAGGGGGGCTCCCTGGAAATACTTTCATTGATAGTAAAAAGGATATACCCGCGGACGATCCGCTAAGATATGCTAAGTTCATAGCCGAAACAAGCTATGGTTTGGCACAGAGAGCATTGGATGATCCCACAAAGCTTGCGTTCGAGATTTTCGATGGGAGAACAATAAGTAATACCAAAAACACGCACATAGTTATTGGCGCGTATATCTCAGGGGTAAGGGTGGGCGTTACACATTCCATAACCGGTGCTATTGCCGGCGCTGACGTAATTGTTAACAATCATTCGACTTTTACCGTGCCCATACCGCAACCCGTCTCGGACAAGATGAAAGAATTATACGGCATACAAAAAGGTGCGGACCTATCGGTAAAGATTGTAGTTCTTGATGTTGGCAAAACGGCGCCAAAATTAAAACAAAAACTTATAGACGATATGTCGAACCGTTTATCCTCGATAAAAATAACTCCTCCAAAGGCATATAAAGGGTTTTCGACCATGAAGCACGTTTTTGTAAAAGGATATGCGGCTTATTATAACGCTAATGAGGATACGGATGTCGCGCTCGCGATGGTCAATATTATTCCCAAAGAAGCAAGAATTTCAGGCGACGCGGCTCTCGCGAATAATGCTATAGAAGATGCCGTTAAACAATTTGAAGAGGCTATTACGGAAGTCAAAGAAAGTATAGTGGTCGATAAAAAGAATAGATCTCCGATAGAAAAGGAGACGCTTGAAATTATTGAAAGAATAGCCGGAGAAGTTGTAAAAGAGACTAGGAAACCTTTTGAAGCCGGGAAAAAGAAAAGCAGGGTGAGTCCGGCGGTCTTGTTCCACAGGGAAATAGGGGCTGCTGTTGGCGAAAAGACCGCAGAGCTTAAGGAGACAAGCCTCCGTAGCACTAGAAAAACGAGCCATTTTACAGGGGTTATTGGTTTATTAAAAATCGTGGATGCGGCGGTAACAGAAAAGATACTGAAGGAAAAGATAAGCGCTGCCGATGTACAAAACGAGGTTAATAAGTTAGCTGCTGTCCTTGCCAGAGTGCAGAGGGATGAAGTAAAGAGGATCGAGGAAAAGGGCGGAGAGGAAGCAAGAACGTTGGTCCCTGTAGTAAAACAACATTTGGAAGAAATCTATCAGAAGACGGTGAAGAGGATCGAACGAGGTGCCATTCCTGCTATTATAGCCTTGGTAGATGAGGCTGATAATGTTGATGTGGCAATAGGCAAATTAGAAAGGGCATTAGAAAATCCAGATTACTCACATCTTACACCTATACTACAGGACATGCAGAAGACTTTGGAATTGGCGCAAGAAAAGAAGAAACTGCTGGAAAGGTGCGCTTACTATTTGCAGGCCTTGAGAGATGGTAGATTAGTTTTTAGCAAGGGGAATGAATTAGTTGAGGCAAATGCAGCAGATGATATAAGCGCGGCATCAAAGGAACTGATACTTGATAAGGTATCCGCCATAAAAGAGGGGGAAAAACAGGTATTATTTCTTGAGGGTGTACTTCTTTCTTCTGAGCTCGAAACGCTTATATCAAAATTAAATCTAGCAGCGATCGTAACTACGGAAGCGGGACCCACAACACACTGGGTAATATTCGCCAAGGACTATGGGATACCTGTATTTCTCCTCCGACGCGGGAAAGAAGCAAGCGGTACCGGCTTATCGATGAACGAAATCATGAAAAAAGTGGAGATAGGCGACCTTGTTCTTCTTAATAGCCCAGGAAAAATTCTCGAAGCGGCCCCCGAAGCTGAAACTATAAGGACTTTTGGAGAAAAGGCTCTTCAATATTATGCTTTTATGAAATACTTTCGTTTCCAAGCCAAAAAACCAGCGCATATCAATGAACATGTTGCGGGCACAGCCCCCGGTGAGGTAATGAAGGTTCAGGTCAATGTAGAGCGGGAGATCCCGCTCAAAAAGGCCATTAATCTTGGCGCGCTCGACGGTGTGGGTCTTGTCCGCACTGAATTTTGGGTGCAAGCAAGACACGATTTTATTGTGGATTTTCTGAAGGCACCTATGCTGTCCGAGGAAAGCATGATAGGAGAGGCTAAATTAAGAAAATATTTGTATGATAATGAAAAAACGTTACTTGACGCGGCGAAAGAGCAGGCTCTGACTTATCGTGTAATCGAAGCGGCGGGAGATAAACCGATCGCGGGTATGACGCCCAGAAGACTTGGGATGGATTATTATAGGTTAGAGGAAGGATTACATCTTTTATTGGTTCAACTCGAAACACTTTTTGAGCTGGCTATACGTGAAAACGCGTATGACAGGATCAGGATATTGTTCCCGCAGGTACAGACAAAGAAAGATATGGGAGAGATGCTTGAGGTGGCTCGAGTAGCCAAAAACAATGTTTTGGAAAAGATGAAAAACGTTGAGGGGATTGAGGATATAAAACAAAAATTAGAACATATCGAAATAGGTGCGATGATCGAGAGTGTTACGGCCATGGAAAATACGAAGGAGATAGCTAGATTGGCCGATTTTGTCAGCATTGGCTCTAATGACCTTGTCGCTTCGCTGTTTCAGGAAGAGGGCAGGTCAATAAGGGAAGACATAAACAAG
>JAQUNB010000210.1 GCA_028717825.1 Candidatus Omnitrophota bacterium | reverse complement strand
AAATATCTTTGACTAAGACCACACCGTTCATGCCCGCAAGCACAAGAAGCAAAAGGCTCCGAAGATTAAAAAGTTTTTCTTCATCTCGGACGATATATTTTTGGACAAAAAGTGTCGATATTAAAACTATGCCGATACTCAAGAGCATTATGCGGCTCACGCTGTCGATCGAAGCGCTCATCAAGGGATATTTCGCGGGGAAAAGCGCCAGCACGACCTGTGCGGAGGTCACCATGAGGGTTACCCAAAAAGCCGCCTTCTTCATTATTGTCCGAAAAGGCAGATTCAGGACAACTACGCCGAAAAACGGCAGTAAAACAAACATTAGATTCATTTTTACCGAACTCCTATACCGACCACATTAAAAATACCACTACTAAAACCAATCCCACTAACGACCAAGCCAAATACGTAGCATAGTTTCCCGTATGCCATCTCCTGATCTGGTTGGTGCAGGCAAAAACCAGCGCAACGGTTAAATTGTCGTATACCCAATTTATCGCTTTGTCGCACCAGCTAGCGATCTTTGAAAACAGGTCCGCAATGCCCATTCCTATGTTATAAGGATCAAAAAAACCTTTTTCAGCCTTATCATATATGCCGGAAAGAACCGGTGCATATCTTATATGATCCGTCGCTTTGATCGCGCTCCCCTTCAGTTTAACACCAAGTATGTGATTTACCAGCGCACCTAATAGAACGATCAGGCTAACCACGACTATGGTCATATTTGTCGGAAAGCCCGAGAAATTATGTCCTTCCAGCCTCGCCTCGCCGAGTATCGGCTGGATAAGATAGTTAAGCGGCAGAAAATTAAAAACTCCGAAGATAACACACAACGAAGCGATCGCGATCATCGGCACGAGCATCGCCGGATGCGCTTCTTTAACCCCGATCTTTTTACCGGGTTTGCCCAAAAAAGCAGCGTGCCCCAATTTCAAGAAAGATGCCGCCGTAAGGAACGAGCCCGCGACCGCAGCGATATAAAAGATCGTCCCTCTTTCCATCGCTCCGTCATACACCAGTTCTTTCGAGAAAAACCCGTTAAAAGGCGGAACACCCGATATGGAAGCGGCGGTAATTATAAAACAGATAAAAGTAACCGGCATTTTCGCGCCGAGCCCCCCCAGATCTTCGAGATTTGTTGAACCTGACTGTTTTTCAACCGAGCCGCCCGTGAGAAAAAGACAGCTCTTATAAAGCGCGTGGTTTATCATATGAAATAACCCGCCTACAATGCCGGCGGGAACAGCGGTGCCTATACCTAAGATCATGTATCCCACTTGGCTTATAGCGTGATAAGACAATAATCTTTTATAATTCTTTTGTACCAGCGCCATCATGACCGCGAGTAATATTGTCAGCGCGCCGACTATCATCAGCACCATGCTTACCCCGCATGCCGCATGGAACTTAAATAGATCTAGAGAGATCCTAGCCAGAAAATAAATTCCCAAAAGTTTTTCGAACGCCGCCGGGACCAAAGCCATGAACGGGAGCGGCGCGGATATCGCAGCATCCGGGATCCAGCTATGGAATGGCATTGCCCCGGCTTTCGAGATCGCCACGATCATTAAAAGTATGAACGCGATACTGCCGATAAGGTCAAGCGGCAGGTTTATTTTTGACATCGCCAGTGTCCCGGCGAGATGGCCCGTGAGTATAATACCGATCATCATACAAAGGTCGGTTATACCAACGATAATAAAAGCTTTGGTCGCGCTTTTGAACGCGTCCTTATTCCCTATCGCGATCATCCCGAATAGAACAAGAAGGAGCGCTTCCCAGAAGAAAAGCATGATCGCCAGATTGTCGGCGAGCACCGCGCCGTTGGTGAACCCGAGCGTCAGTAAGAAATAAGCGTAAAACTGGTTCAGAAAAGGTTTTCCACGCATAAAGACCGACGAATACAAAGCTATCAATAAACCGAAGCCCGCTGTGGCAAGGAGAATAAAAGCGCTGAAATGATAAATACGCAGCGAAAATTCGATACCGAACCCTGCCCATGGCAGGAGAAAACTAAAATTGCTTTTAAACAACATTATCGCGACAAAAAAATTCACCGCCGCGGCCAGAAGACACAAAAGTTCCGAAACTATCCGGACCTTTTTTGGCATAACAAGCGCCAAGAGCCCTACAGCCACAGGAATTAATATAGGTAAAAATAAAAGTTTCGTCATCTGATCATCCCGAATATACTCGCGCACACCGTTTGTACTATCCCCGAAGAATAATTAATAAATATCCCGCTCCCGAGCGATAGGATCGCCAAGAACGCAACAGCCGCCACCATCACCGGGCTCGCTTCTTTTACCGTGGGCGCCTTTGCTTCACCAAGGAACACAAGGTTGAACGCCCTAAAAAGATAAAGTATCGTAAGGAACGCCCCCAGCGTGAACACCAGCACCGTCCAAAGTTGTCCGCCGCTCACTGCGCCGGCAAAAACCAAATATTTACTGAAGAACCCGCCGAAGGGCGGTATCCCCATAACGGAAAACGCGCAAAATAAAAATGATGCCGCGGTAACAGGCATAGTAGCGATGAGCCCGCCCATTTTCGTAATGTCTTTAACTTTCGTATTCTGTTCTATGATCCCGGCACAGAGAAAAAGACCCGCTTTGGCCATGCCGTGCATAAGTATGTATAATAACCCACCGGCTATCGCGGTCTCGTTGCCTACAGCCAAACCGAAGAAAATAAAACCGATCTGGCTGATCGTAGAATACGCGATAAGCCTTTTGATATCAGTCTCGACGAGCGCCGCCCCGGCCGAAATAAGAGCGCTGACGCCGGCTATAATGGGTACTGCCGTATGCCAAAATTGCGGGATCGAGAACGTGGCGATGAAAAGCCGCGCGTATACATACACACCTATCTTGACCAGAATAGCGGCATGAAGCAGCGCGGTCACCGGCGACGGCGCGACGCCCGCGTCGGGAAGCCATGTATGGAACGGTAATGTCGCGGATTTAGAAAAAATACCCGCAAGGATTAACAGTATGACTATGCCGGGTACCGGAGACGTTTTTGACGCCTCTTTTATCGCCAACAGATCAAAAGAACCCGTGCTATGATATATCATTATGAACCCGAGAAGCATAAGTATCGCTCCGAAAAACGTCACCAAAAAAGCCTTATCGGCCTTTATCACATATGTTTTCTCCCGGAAAAACCCGATAAGCCGCCAGCTGGTTATG
>JAQUNB010000209.1 GCA_028717825.1 Candidatus Omnitrophota bacterium | reverse complement strand
AAGAGGATTAGTTTGGTCCATAAATTGCGACAACCGGCCCCTTGCGAAGAAATCATGCACAACACTTGTTATCAATTTTGTATTAACAAGGTTATGCGGCATAGCCTCTTCCATCTCATAAACGCTCATACGTTCTTTAGCAACTCGCTCTACCCTTGTCAGACTCACCCTTATCTGGTTCTCCAGCTGTTCGCCGATGCATCTGACCCTTCTATTCCCTAAATGGTCGATATCATCAATGCTTTTCGTTCCTGACTTGATCTCTAGCAGATGATTTATCGCCTTTACTAAAGTCTCCGCGTCCAAAAGTTTGGACTCAAGAGGTCGGTTAAGCCCGAGTTTACGGTTTATCATCCTTACGCCGACTTCGGTGAGATTGTAGCGTTTTTCATCAAAGAACATCTGTTCTAAAAGTTCTTTAGCCGCTTCCAGTGTCGGCGGGTCGCCCGGTCTCAATTTTCGATAAATGTGTAAATATGCTTCTTCTCTTGTTTTTGTCCCGTCATGTTCCAGCGTTGTTATCATTTCTTTGGGAACGGTTTTTATGAATTTAACGCTACGTATTTTACTCGACCATATACGTTCCGCTACTGAAGGTGTTATTTTTTCCGTTTGCTGGGCTAGGATCGAAGATGTAGTTTCGTCAACGAGGTCCTCGGCCAAAACTCTACCGACAAGGTCTACACATTGTTTCTCGCGTGTAAGAACAACCTCTTCTACTCCACCGAAGGCTTTTAGCATATCTTCGTCTTTAGATAACCCGAATATTCTCAGAAAAGTAGTCGCAAGGAATTTTCTCTTCCTGTCGATATAAACGTACAAAAGATCGCTTTTGTCGAATAAGAACTCTATCCATGCACCTCTGTCTGGTATGAGCCTTGCGGAATATATGGATTTACCGCCTACGAGCGCGGTTTCCTCAAAAGAAATACCGGGAGACCTGTGAAGTTGGCTTACGACAACGCGTTCATCGCCGTTAATTATAAAAGTTCCAGTCTCCGTCATGAGCGGAATTTCCCCGACATACACCTCCTGCTCTTTTACTTCATTCTTAAGCCTAAGGCGCAGCCTCATCCTCAAAGGCGCCGAATACGTCAAAGACCGCCTTTTACACTCGTCTATCGGATACTTTGGCGGTTTGATATCATAATAAAGATATTCCAGTTTATGTTCACCGTTGTGACTTACTATTGGGAACACTTCGCGGAAAAGAGCCTCAAATCCCTTGTTCGCCCTTTTCGTTTTAGGAGTATCCATTTGTAAAAATTCGGCATATGAGTCAACCTGAATCTTTATAAGGTTCGGAATATCAAAAACGTCTTTTAGCCTTCCGTAACTTTTTCGTTTGATCCCGACAGCCATCATTTTCTCCTGTTTATAAACCCGGATAAAAACATACTTTGCTTTCGTTATAGGATCATCGCAAACAATTTTTATCCTGATTTTGTGTTCCGAATTTTATTTCAACTCGATCTTTGCGCCGGCAGTTTCCAGTTGTTTCTTCATTTTCTCGGCTTCGTCTTTCGGAACATCGCCTTTGATCTCTTTCGGTGCGGCTTCGACTAAGTCTTTCGCTTCTTTTAGCCCTAAGCTTGTTACCGCTCTTATTTCCTTGATAACATTAATCTTGTTCGGGCCGACTTCAGCAAGGACCACGCTGAATACGCTTTTTTCTTCTTTAGCTTCGGCTCCGGCAGCTCCTGCCTGTACCATGCCTGCGGCGGCAACCGGTGCGGCAGCGCTCACGCCGAATTTGTTCTCAAGCGCTTTAACAAGATCGGAAAGCTCAAGAACGCTCATTTCCTCTATGCTCTTGATTATGCCTTCCATCTTTTCTGTTACTTTCACTTCGTTAGCCATTTTGGATCCTCCTTATTATCTTTGTCCTATTAGATCGATCTTATTTTCCTTCTTTTTTGTCCTTAACCGCGTTCAACGCATATAACAATTTTCTCGGTACTGCACTTAATACACTTACAAAACTTGTAATCGGGGCATTCATTGTCCCAAGCACCATTGCGATCAACTGTTCCCTAGCGGGGAGCTTCGCTAACGCTTTTACCTTGTCAGCGGCGATGATCTGTCCGTCAAGATATCCTTTTGATATTTTAAAACCATCTTTTCCTTTCGAAAATTCCACAACGAGTTTTGCGACCTGCACAGGATCCTTAGCAATAACCCCGACCCCTAGGGTCTTTTGCTCGGACAGGATATCCTCAAGTCCGCTTATACCTGCCTGAGTAAGCGCTATTTTGGCAAGACGGTTCTTCACTACAAAATATCTTGATCCGGCTTGTTTGAGTTTTTTACGCAGAACATCGATATCAGAAGCCTTTATCTTCTCAACACTAGTAAAGATAAAGCCGTCGCTTTCCTCAAAAACCGTCTTCATTTCTTTTATCATCAACTCTCTTACTTTTCTTCCGTATTTCTCTGCCATGACTGAATCCTTCTTTAAATTTTAGATTGCCGCTTACTGTTTAAATTGGTTCTTGGAAAGCTTTACCCCCGGCCCCATGGTCGAGCTAATCGCGATCGATTTTATATTCTGTATTTTCTGTAATTTTGGATTGCTGCTCATTACGGCTTTAATGAAAGAGTTAATATTGTCCGTGAGCGATTCGGCCGGAAACGATAATTTCCCTACCGCGGCCATTATCCCCGACTGTTTATCCATGCGATATTCAATTTTGCCAGCCTTTAGTTCTTTGACCGCTTTTGCTATATCATTTGTCACGGTCCCTGACTTTGGGTTAGGCATTAGCCCCCTAGGCCCGAGTACTTTACCTAACTTAGCCATATCGCGCATCATATCCGGAGTTGTAACCGCTACATCGAAATCAAGCCATCCTCCGGCAACTTTTTTTATCAGATCATCGCCGCCGACAAAATCCGCACCCGCGTCCGATGCTTCTTTTTCCGCATTACCCTTGCAAAAAACCGCTACCCTGGTCTTCTTACCGGTACCGAATGGAAGGCTGACTGTTCCTCTTATAGGATTCGTCGCCTGATCAATCGTCAATTTCATGGATATTTCCACGGTCTGGTCGAATTTAACGCTAGGAGCAGATTTTAAAATCTTCACTGCGTCACTAACCTCGTATTCCTTAGCTACCTCAACCAGCCCCTTAAAAGCTTTTTGTCTTTTACTCAACTTAACCATCTATCCACCTTCTTTATGTCTTTTTATGTTCGCGGCAACAC
>JAQUNB010000208.1 GCA_028717825.1 Candidatus Omnitrophota bacterium | reverse complement strand
GATCATTAGCGAGGTCGCTGTTATACATGGTCTTGAGCGCCTGCGTGCTAAAAACACCGTCCATCCCAAAATTCACGGATTTAACAAGAAAATACCTCAATGGATCCACGCCATATTCATTTTTTAATTCGATCGGGTCGACCGCGTTGCCTTTGGATTTGGAGATCTTCTCCTCGCCTACTTTCCACCAGCCGTGCGCAAAAATAGTAGCCGGCACTTCCTTCTCCATGCTTTTTAACATGATCGGCCAGAATACGGCGTGATGGCGCAGGATGTCTTTCGCAATAACATGAAAAACCGGCGGCCAGAGATCTTTATCTTTATTGCTCTTAGCAAGGCCCGACACATAATTTATAAGCGCTTCGAACCATACATACACTACGTATTCCCTGTCGAACGGAAGCTCTATGCCCCACGGCATGCGCTTCTTGGGCCGGGATATACACAGATCCGTAAGTTCTTCGCGTAGAAAACCCAGCACCTCATTTTTTCTGAACTCGGGCATTATGAAACCGGGGTGGGTATTAATATAGTCTATGAGCCACTTCTGGCTGTTGCCCATCTTGAAGAAATAATTCTTCTCTTTTATTTTGTGGACCGGTCTTTTGCAGTCGGGGCAGACGGCGTTTTCAGCCTGTGTCTCCGTCCAAAAAGTCTCGCACGGCGTGCAGTACCATCCGTCATATTCCCCCTGGTAGATATCGCCTTTGTCTTTCATTTTTTTGAGGATCGCCTGCACGGCCTCTTCATGTTCTTTATCGGTGGTCCTGATAAATCCGTCGAATTCGATATCCAGTTCTTTCCACGCGTTCTTAAAATTGACCACTATTGAATCGACAAAATCTTTTTCATGCCCTTTCTCGAAGCCGGCCTTGATACTAGCCTCTTCGACCTTTTCGCCGTGTTCATCAGTACCGGTAAGGAAGAACACGTCTTCCCCGAGCATCTTGTGGTATCTTGAGATCGCGTCCACCGCTACCTGCGTATAAGCATGCCCTATATGCGGATTGGCGTTAACATAATAAATTGGTGTTGTAATATAAAACTTTTTGCGTTCCATACCCCTATCCTACTTCAATTCGTCTACTTTTATATCCTTGATCTTGCCTTCGCCGAAATCAACGGTTACCATTCTCTTCAGCGGGTTTGTCCCTATTACCCTGCCTTTGCCGTGTTCAGTATTCACTTCTCTTCCCTCTTTGGGCATACCTTTTGAACATTCTTTATAACACTCGAATTCATACCCCAGACAGCACATAAGCCTGCCGCAAAGACCCGAGATCTTTGACGGGTTCAGCGGAAGATTCTGCACCTTCGCCATCCTTATCGTAACGGGCCTTAAGTCCTTTAAAAACGCCATACAACATAGCCCGCGGCCGCACGGGCCGTGCCCTCCGAGAAGCCTCGCTTCGTCCCTGACGCCTATCTGCCTCAGTTCTATCCTGACCCTAAAAATACTGGCGAGGTTTTTAACAAGGTTCCTGAAGTCAACCCTATTCTCCGAAGTAAAATAAAAAACGATCTTCGACCTGTCGAAAGAATATTCCGCGTCCACAAGCTTCATAGGCAGCTTATGTTCTTCTATTTTTTTGGCGCATACCTTCATCAAGTCTTTTGTCTTGGCCTTATTTTTGGCGATCTGTTTTTCATCCCACGGATTGGCTTTTCTTATGACTTTACGTATATTCTTATCCAATGTTTCGGGATCCGCCACTTTTTCATTCGGCGCGACCACCTCGCCATACTCAAGCCCTCTGTCGGCTTCAACAATAACCTTCTCGCCGACATCAAATTTCATGCCACTCGTTAGGAACGGTTTTATCTCGCCGGCTGTCCTGAGCTGGACCTGAACTATCTCGTATGTACCTTTTTCCATGCTTCCTCTAATCTTTTTTTATGCAATCAAAGGTTTTTTTGCAAACCATGAAAAACCGCTTTTGTTCAGCGTACTGTTTTTCGTAACCGCTCCATATCTTTGTTACGCTTTCTTGTCAAGAAATGTATTCTTCTACTAAAAGCGGTTGTAGCAAATTACCGTTATTTTGCATCTGTTTCGGCTTTTTTCGACAAGGCATTGAGTCTTCTACGTGCCCTCTTTCGTCCCTAGTTTCTCTATGCGCTCTGCCATATGCCATAGACGTTCTTCAAATCGTATCATTCCATCGCAACCATATACGTTCTTAAAACCGCATCGTTCCCGATGGCACTATATACGTTCTTACTTGAACTGCATCGGCAGCACCTGCGCCACGAGTTTTGGGTTTACATTACCTAAAATAGAATTCTTCATATTTATAAGCCGTTCTACGACCGTATAAATATGCCCAATAGTATATTTCCCGAAAAAATCATACATTTCGGTATTTACTATTTCTTTATCAAGCACCCTATCCCCAAGCCCTTCTCTGGCCATGATTATATCTCGGAGAAACATTATAACAAGCTCGATATCATCTATTAAATCATCACCGTCCTCCGTATACCAAGTAAGACATGAGAGCTCTTTTTCTCTGGCAATATTTTTCATGAACTCCATGAGGAGATCCCTGCGTTTACTTACTTCCGAGCCGGCGAGTTCCAACGCCTTGCCGGGGGCGCCTTGAGAAAAATACGCTAAAAAATACGCCGCTCGTTCGTCGAGATCCGGCTTCTTATCCATAATGATATCTTTGGCCGTTTTTATGGATAAAGAATTAAACCTGACTTCCGAGCATCTTGATACCACGGTCGGAAGCAATAGCTCCTTTTTGCTGGTAATGAGTATTATCAAAGAATTTCCCGGTGGTTCTTCCATTATTTTCAAAAGCGCGTTCGAAGCCGACACTGTCATCATATGTGCGTCTTCTATGACGCATACGCTCCAGCTAGATTCATATGGCTTCAGATTCAAGGCATCCCGGAGACTTCTTATCTCTTCGATCTTAATGTTGCTATTTTTTTCATGAGGTTTTATCCATATAACATCGGGATGTACCCCCGAATCTATTTTATGGCAAACTACGCAGCTTAAGCATGGCGTTACCCCATCTGTCTTCCCCTGGCAGAAAAGCGACATGATAAGCGCTTTGGCCGTAAGTGCCCTGCCCACGCCTTCGGGACCGGAAAAAAGAAAACTGACCGGGATCCGACCGGACCCGATACAGGCCGAAAGATATTTAATGGCGTTGTCCTGCTCTTTTATGTCTTTGAATGTGATCATATGTGTTGTGACTAGTCGCT
>JAQUNB010000207.1 GCA_028717825.1 Candidatus Omnitrophota bacterium | reverse complement strand
TTTAGGATTTAGAGTTTTCGAACAATGTGGATGTGTGGCGGGACACAAGTCACTAGTCACATATGGCACATTCAATAATAAGGCATGATCAATGAGAATAAATATCGCGAAAAGTTCGGGATTTTGCTTCGGTGTCCGTAGGGCCATCAATATGAGCCGCGAACTCGCCTCTTCCGGCAAGTCCGTATACGTCCTCGGGGATATCGTCCATAATAGTTTTGTCGTGCGGGAGCTAAAGGAAAAAGGCATAAAAAAGATCGGTAAGATAAGACCCGTCAAAAACGCTATCCTTATAATTCGCGCTCACGGTGCCTCGAGAAAAACATTCCGTAAGGCCCGTAGCTGCGGATACACCATAGTCGACGCTACCTGTCCGAAAGTCAAAGATATATATAAAATTGCCCGCAACCTTGAGAAAAAAAATAAAATAATCATCATCGGTGATTATAACCACGACGAAGTCAAAGGGATAGAGGGACAACTCCGTAAAAAACCCATCATAATCGAATCGCCGGAGTCTCTCCCCTTTCAAAAATTAAAACACATGGCAAAAGCCGCGGTGATCACCCAATCCACTCAATCGATCGAAAACATAGAGAACATAATGGATAAGCTAAAAAGGATCATCCCGGACGCGCGGCTGTACAATACTACGTGCAAAACCACCAGGATCAAACAGGAAGAGATAAAATCCCTTCCAAAAGAGAATGACCTTGTCCTTATTATCGGCTCCAAGACAAGCGCTAACACCAAGAGGTTGTACCAGATATCAAAAGGTATCAATAAAAACACAAAATGGATAGAATCGGCCAAAAACTTACAAAAGATGTGGTTGAAAAATATAGAGAGAATTGGCATAATGGCTGGCGCGTCGACACCCGATCGCATTACGCATGAAGTGGTGGATAAGCTGCAAAAACTGGCAAGAAAATAATTTAAAACATCCCTTACGTCATTCCCGCGAAAGCGGGAATCTATTTTAGATCCCCGCCAAGAACATGCGGGGATGACAAAGAAAAAACATGTATCTACTTATCGATAACTACGATTCGTTCACTTACAACCTGTTCCAGATCTTCGCTAAAGAAGGTGCCGAAGTTCTTGTAAGAAGGAACGACCAAATAACTTTAAAGGAAATAAGAACATTAAAGCCGGAAAAGATCATTATCTCTCCGGGACCGAGAACCCCGGCCGATGCCGGAATATCGAATGATATCATCAAAAGGTTATACGCGCATATCCCGATCTTGGGTATTTGCCTCGGGCACCAGTGTATCGTCGCCTGTTTCGGCGGTAGGATCCGCCGCATCCGCAAGATCCTACACGGTAAAACATCCGCGATCATCCACAATAACACGGGCATTTTGAAGGATGTCCCTAATCCTTTCGAAGGCGCCAGATATCATTCGCTGGAAACCGTAGACATACCCTCTTCCTTGGAAGTTATCGCAGCCACAAGCGACGGCGTCGTGATGGCCGTTAAACATAAAAAAACGCCTGTCTTCGGCCTGCAGTTCCACCCCGAATCTTTTCTTACGGAGAGCGGCGAAAAAATAATAGAAAATTTCATCAAATTATGAAAAAAAATATTATTCTCCCTCAAATTAAAAGCAATCTAGTGACAGAAACGATTAAGTGTGCCAAACCGACGGAAAAGATCTTCCAAAATTTTTCAGAGATGACCGATACATCTCTATTAAATAGTTCCCTCACACAAGATGCGGCACGATTCTCTTTTATGGGGATGGAACCTTTTCTCGTGATCAAAGGAAAAGGGACAAAGCTGACCTTGAAAACAAAAAACGGGACCTTCTCTCTAAAACAAAACCCTTTTGACTTTTTAAAAAAAATATTCGATAACGTTCGCGTTAAAAACCCTACTTCGTTCCCCTTTTCATCGGGCGGGATCGGTTATTTTGCGTATGACCTTAAAAATATACTTGAGGATCTCCCCACATTCAGCAAAGATGACCTGCTTCTGCCGGATATTTATTTTGTCTTTTACCGGTGCATATTGGCCCGGGACAATTCGCACCCGGACAAGGTGCACATAAACGTTCTAGACATCGATTCTCCCGGACATCTAAAAACAAAGGAAATAATCAGCATGGTCAAGGACGGGCTTAGAAGGATAAGACTGCGAGATAAAAAAATATACACCAAAAAACCTGTTCATGCCCTTACCTCAAATTTTTCACGCACCGGTTACATAAAAGCAGTTAAACACGTTATCGATTATATCCATGCCGGGGATATCTATCAGGCTTGCTTGTCCCAGCGCTTCAAAACAAAATGTTATTTACCGCCATATGAATTATATTTAAAGCTTAACCGTCTGAGCCCCTCGCCTTTCAGCGCTTATCTGAATTTCGAGAATTGTAAGGTGATCTCGTCTTCCCCGGAATTATTTTTAAGGCTTAGAGAAAATATCTTAGAGACACGCCCGATGAAAGGCACGCGCCCGCGCGGAAAAAATAACGCCGAAGATCTGGCACTCAAGAAAGACCTTATGAAGAGCCCGAAAGACGCCGCGGAACTGGCGATGATAGTTGACCTTGAAAGGAACGATCTGGGAAAAGTTTCCGTGCCCGGTACGGTTAAAGTCGTTGAACGGAAAAAACTCGAGACATACCCTACGGTGTTCCAAACTGTCTCGGTCATAAAAAGTAGAATTAGCAGCGCGACCGGCCCGATCGACATCGTAAAAGCCGCGTTCCCGGGAGGATCAATAACCGGCTGCCCGAAGATACGCGCGATGGAAATAATCGACGAACTTGAGCCCACCTGCCGAAGTGTTTACACCGGCGCTACCGGCTATATAAGTTTTCACGGGACCATGGACCTGAACGTCGCCATCCGCACGATGATCATGAAAAAAAATAACGTATATTTTCAGACAGGCGGCGGCATAGTCGCCGATTCGGACCCGGCCAAAGAATACGAAGAGACCCTTCACAAAGCACGCGCGATGATGGAGGCGCTTGGGGCGTAATCGCACTGGAGACGACAAGTTTAGTATGTAGTATGTGGTATGTAGTACCGGAAACGACACAGTTTAAGAACGTATATGGTTGAGATGGGACGAGATGATTTGTAGAACGTCTATGGTATATGGTGCCGGTGATGACGATGGACGAGGGACGACCGCGCGCTTCGCTCGCTAGGACGATGGACGAATTTTTGGCAGATGGCATTTAGCATTTGGCAGACCACAGACTATA
>JAQUNB010000206.1 GCA_028717825.1 Candidatus Omnitrophota bacterium | reverse complement strand
AGATACTCGCGAATCCCGATGTTAAGGTGAAGGACGAAAAAGTGTTGTTCGCCGTTATACGTCAAGCATTCGCTCAGAGGAGGAAAAAAATGGTGAATTCTCTGGCTAAAGGCGATTTTAATATGACAAAGGAAGATTGGGAACGCATCCTTAAAAGCCTTTCAATAGATCTCTCCATCCGCGCAGAAGATCTGTCACTTTTCGACTTCGCTAAGATTTCCGATCTGGTAAATTAACAGCCGTACCTTCACCGGTGTTGACTATTTAATATTAATATGTTATTTTATCCAAATTATGGCATATGAAGCGAAAACCCCCAAGGTAACTGAAGATATAGTCCAATATGTGGCGAACCTTTCACGCTTAAGTTTTGCCGCTTCCGAAGTGCCTAAATTTCAAGAACAGTTGTCCAATATACTCGGTTACGTCGATCAGCTAAACGAAGTAGATACCGAAAATACCCAGCCAACATCCCATGCTTTATCCTCCATGAAGAACGTCTTCAGGGAGGATACGCCTTATAAGTCTCTCCCGCTCGAAGAGGTTCTTAAGAATGCTCCAGCAAGAGAAGGTAAATTTTTTAAAGTTCCGAAGATCATAAAAGAAGCGTGAACATGAAAGATATATTTTCAAGCATAGCCAGTTACGCGGAATGGGTTAAAGACCAGAAAAAACCCTTGGGGGAGCTTGCCTCGTATTTGTCTGACAGAATAGAGTCGGTCGATAAAGAACTGCATGCGTTTATCGGTATAGATAAAAAAGCGATAACGAAACGAGCGGCCGATCTGGAAGCGAAAAAAACAAAAGGCCGGCTTTGGGCGCTGCCGGTGGGGATCAAAAATAACATATGTATCAAAGATGCTTTGACCACCTGTGCGTCGCATATTCTTGATGGCTTTCGGCCGCCTTATAACGCGACCGTGGTTGAAAAATTGCAGGCTGCGGATGCACTTTTACTTGATGGCCTGAATATGGATGAATTCGCTTTCGGATCATCCTGTGAAACTTCGTATTACGGACCAACAAGGAACCCATGGGATACGACGCGTATTCCCGGAGGGTCGAGCGGCGGATCGGCAGCTAGTGTCGCCTCAGGTGAGGTTGCCGTATCGTTGGGGTCGGATACGGGTGGGTCCATACGCCAGCCAGCTTCGTTGTGCGGAGTTGTCGGGTTCAAACCGACATACGGTAGGGTGTCACGCTACGGACTTATCGCGTTCGCCTCAAGTCTTGACCAGATCGGACCGATAACGCGCAATATCGCGGATTGCGCGGCGATGCTTGAAGTGATCTCCGGTTACGATCCTAAGGATTCGACTTCCGCGAATCTTGACGTGCCAAAATATACCGAATACTTGGACAGGGACATAAAAGGCCTGAGGATCGGTATCCCAAAAGAATATTTTATATCTGGTATCGAGCCGGGCGTCGGGAAAAGGGTCAAAGAAGCGATTGATGTTTTTAAAAAATTAGGGGCGGAATTAGTTGATATATCCCTGCCGCATACGCGTTTCGCCGTCAGCTGTTACTACATCGTCGGGCCGGCTGAGGCCAGTTCAAACCTCGCGCGATATGACGGCGTCCATTACGGCTATAGGTCCGCAGGCGCAAAAGATCTTATCGAGATGTACATATCCAGCAGGAATGAGGCTTTTGGTGCCGAAGCGAAACGGAGAATACTTTTAGGGACATACGCGTTAAGCAGCGGTTATTATGACGCGTATTATTTAAAAGCGCTCAAGGTGAGGACAAAGATCGCCGCGGATTTCAAAGAAGCGTTCAAAAACTGTGATGTTATATTAACCCCGACATCGCCCACGACCGCTTTTAAAATAGGTGAGAAGATCAATGATCCTCTTACGATGTATTTATCGGATGTTTTTACTATTCCGGCGAACTTAGCGGGATTACCGGCTGCATCAATCCCGTGCGGCAAGGATGAAAAAGGTCTGCCGGTAGGTCTGCAGCTTATGGCCCCGGCGTTCGAAGAAACAGTTATAATCAAAGCGGCGCATGCGTTTGAGCGGAATACGGATTTTCATAAAGATTTTGCCGGCGCCCGTTTTAAGGATAATAATGAGAAAATATGATACAGTTATAGGTCTTGAAGTGCATGTCCAACTTGCCACGAAGACGAAGATCTTTTGTTCGTGTAGTACGACCTTCGGTGCCGAAGCTAATACGCAAGTTTGTCCGGTCTGTCTTGGCCTGCCAGGGGTGCTGCCCGTCCTGAATCGAAAGGCCTTTGAGTATGCCATTAAGGTCGCGGTCGCTCTGGGGTGCGATATCCAGAAACAAGTAAAATTCGACCGTAAAAATTATTATTATCCGGATCTACCTAAAAATTATCAGATAAGCCAATACGACATGCCGATCGCTTATAATGGAAAGATAGATGTCAAGCTTGAGGACGGTACAAAGAAAATGATAGGCATAACGCGCGCTCATTTGGAAGAGGACGCGGGAAAACTTATACACGATCCTAATAAACCGTTCAGTTATGTCGACCTCAACCGCACGGGAACGCCTTTACTTGAGATAGTCTCGGAGCCGGTGATAAACTCGCCTGATGAGGCGCATAAATACCTCGTGACGTTAAAACAAGTTATTGAGTATCTCGGAGTATCCGACTGTAATATGGAAGAAGGCAGTCTACGATGTGATGCCAATATTTCTCTAAAAGAGAAAGGCGCGATCAAACTTGGCAGGAAAGTGGAGATAAAAAATCTTAATTCTTTTAAGGCCGTAAGGGAAGCTCTTTTGCATGAACAGACGCGACAAGCGGAAATGCTGGATGAAGGAAAGAAGATCTCTCAAGAGACGAGGCTATGGGACGAAGCAAAGGGAGAGACGCTCTCGATGCGGACGAAAGAGGAAGCTCATGATTATCGTTATTTTCCGGAACCGGATCTTGTGCCATTTGAGGTGGATGCTGAAATAATCAACAAGATAAAAAAAGAAATGCCGGAAATGCCGCAGATAAAAAGAGAAAAATTCTTGAATTACGGATTAGATGAGAAGATCGTAGAGAATCTTATTGGCGAAAGTTCCACGGCAAATTATTGTGAGCAGGTTTTTATGCTAGGAGCTATCCCGGAAGAACGTCAAGCCGCCGCTAACTGGATAAACGGTGAAATGATGAGTTTTCTTAACGAAAGTGGCAAGGCCGACATTGCGGAACTTAATATTAAACCAAAGGATCTGGTAGACTTGGTAAAGAT
>JAQUNB010000205.1 GCA_028717825.1 Candidatus Omnitrophota bacterium | reverse complement strand
AATGCCGCCCGAGGAAAAACGTAAACGGATCACAAACATGGTAAAAATTATCGAAGATAATAATATTTATTGCTGGGCCGGAAATATTATCAGGGAGTTAACGGCCATCAAAAAGATTTAATTCAAAATGAAGTATTTTTTTAATGCCTGGGAAACGGTAATAAGGGAATTGAGCGGGAAAAATATCTTTTTATTCTTAGATTATGACGGCACATTAACGCCGATCACCCAGACCCCGGCTAAAGCCGTTTTGCCCGAAGGGACTAGGGCTTTATTGAAGAAGATTGCGTCTTGCCGTAAATGTAAAATAGCGGTTATAAGCGGCAGGGCATTGGGGGATATAAAAAAAGTCGTTAGGTTAAAAGATCTAATTTATGTAGGAAATCATGGTTTGGAAATAGAAGGCTCTGTGATCAGTTTTATTGATCAGATTTCTTCAAGAACGAGAGCCATTATGCAGCGCCTGAACGATGATCTGACCAAAGAACTTTTGAACATCGCCGGCACATTTGTTGAAAACAAGGGGGCAACGCTAAGCATACATTATCGTCTTGCGAAAAATAGCAATATTTTCGCTATAAAAAATATTGTAAGAAAAGTAATAAAACCGTATTTTGCTAAAAACAAGATTAAGGTTAGATCCGGCAAAAAGGTTATTGAAATAAGACCATCAGTACCCTGGGATAAAGGGAGAGCGGTTTTATGGCTGTTGGAGAGCGAAAGACTGATGTGTAGAAAAACATTTGTCCCTGTTTATGTTGGCGATGATTCTACCGACGAAGATGCGTTCAAGGAGCTTAAGAACAAAGGTATAACGATATTTGTGGGAAAGCCCAAGAGAACAGCGGCATCTTACTATGTGAAAGACACGGAAGAAGTGGCGCTACTGCTGAAAAAGTTATTAACATTACAAAGCAAATAATATGATCGAGTTAATTAAAGCAAAAGAACCATTTAGGTTTTGTACAAGACTTAGTCTTTCGGAATTGACCGGGCTAAGCGCTAAGACTTTGAATCAATTATGTACGCTAATAAAAAAAGTACCAGATTCCAGCGTTTATCATCATACGCACAGATTTTTGCAGCAACATCAATACCTCTCTCCCGAACCTCCGAATGATTTCGCTTACTGGGTTACGGAAATACTAGGGGAAAATGATTTGGGTGAGCGACTGGCGAGTATCGATACCATGCAGTTTCTCACTATACAAGCTTTGAGAGAAGCGATTATTGAGACCCTTGAAACTTACTTAAGGGAAGAAAGGTTGAGCCGTTTGAAATTTGCGCACAGAGGCGACGAGTTCCATTTTATAAAGTCTATAAGTTTTGTGTTGCCAACCGGATATGTCGCATACGACTTAAGAGAATTTGCATACGCCTTACAAAAAATAACTATCGATTCGATCTATTTTCACGTTTTTGAAGCCCGGTTGCGCCTTGAGCGTGGCGGCAATGATTTTTCACATTGGATTGCAGATTCGCTGAAAGATGAAAGATTGGCAGAAACCATCGACAGGCTTGACCTTTATACCCATACGCTCGAGGGGTTGAGACAGACCTTATTGAAGATCATTAACAAAAAAATTTCAAGCTGATATGCCGCATATAAAAGAATATATACCGATCGTAGGTCAATCTATTATAGATGATTTACATCTTTTAGCTGAAAAACTCAAAGATAAGTGTGTCCAGCATGTGAATTCAACCGCGGTAGGAGGCGGCGTCGCTGAAATATTAAACCGCATGATTCCGCTTTTGAATGAATTAGGAGTTAACACGAAATGGGATGTTATTAAGGGAGGGGAGCAGTTTTTTGAAGTGACAAAAAAATTCCACAACGCTCTTCATGGGAGATCGGAAACGATTGAGCAGAATGACTTTGATATTTTTCTGGAAACAAGCAAACGCAACATCGAAGAGATGAATATATATGGTGATATTGTTTTTATCCATGACCCGCAACCAATAGCGCTAGTAGACAAAAAAACAGGCAATAAGTGGGTTTGGCGCTGTCACATTGATGTATCAAATCCAGACCAAAAGGTGTGGGATTTTTTAATGGATTTCATTGTTCGATATGATGCGGCGGTGTTCTCAGCTCCAAGCTTTGCGCGACGATTGCCCATACCTCAGTTTTTAATCGCTCCTTCTATTGACCCTTTTAGCGACAAGAATAAAGATCTTAGCCTAGAAACTATCAATGTAGTGCTTGAAAAATATGGTATTAAACAAGATAAGCCGATCATCACACAAATTTCTCGTTTCGACCGGCTAAAGGATCCCATAGGGGTTATTGAGGTCTATCAGCAGGTAAAGCGATATATAGATTGTCAGCTTATTTTAGCTGGAGGTGTCGCAACCGATGACCCCGAAGGGGCAAAAGTTCTTACGGAGGTCCAAGAAAGAGCGAAGAAAGACGCAGATATCCATATATTGTTATTGCCTCAGAACGACATCGAGGTAAATGCGTTACAGAGAGCCTCGACCGTTATTGTGCAAAAATCTCTCAAGGAAGGATTTGGCCTTACGGTATCAGAGGCTTTATGGAAGGCGAAGCCCGTGGTAGCGTCTAATGTCGGGGGAATCCCTTTACAAATTAAGCATAAATATTCCGGTCTGCTTTGCCACTCAAATCAAGGAGCAGCATTTGCGATTAAACAAATTTTACACGATCCGGCATATGGCCAAAAATTGGGGGAAAACGGCAAAGAGAATATTAAAAATAATTTTTTAATTACACGACATCTCAGAGATTATATGTTGCTTTTTCTTATGTTGTACCACCATGGCAATGAGGTTATTTATTTGTAGGAGGATGAATGAAGCCAGCTGGATGGATTTTTATGATTATTTCTTGGGTATTAATAATAGGGTTGGCTAGTTTTTGTTTTACCAGGATTTTTAGAAAAGGGCTCGGTAAATAATAAGGAGATCCTTTGGTATGGACTAAATTTTGCGCAAAATTGTTAGATCCGTTTGATCGTTACAGGCTATATTACCTTTATCGTTTATGTAGTGATTAATTGCAGAATATGCGAAAAGAGAAAAAAAGATCTTTCTTAAAGAAAAGAAGAAGAAAAGCAAGAAATAAGACATAACATTATATATATTTAAGTAAACCTAAAGACAATTAATCGGAACTATTTTTCTAAAGCAGGTAGCCTAAAATATGATATGTTGATAAAATTTCTTATTTCAGCAAGGGGGGGGGTGAATTATTAGTTGTTAGTTAA
>JAQUNB010000204.1 GCA_028717825.1 Candidatus Omnitrophota bacterium | reverse complement strand
AAGCGTCTTTAAACAACATACCGGTATTGGTTGTCAGCGTCGTAACCCCCGACAAACTTTCGATATACGCGGGATCCGGTTATTTAAGCTATTTGAGAAAACCGATAAATAAGGACCAATTGTTTGACAAGATACATAAATTGCTGGCATAATTTGTCGCGCTATCATAGCAAGCATATTTAAAAGGGGAGATGCTTAATGATAAAAGAGGGGAAAACCAATATACTTATCGTCGGCGGCGGTAAAGGTGGAGCCACCTTGGTGGAGCTGTTCCATAACGCTGTCGGCATAAATATTATGGGCGTGGTCGATATCGATCCCGAAGCCCCCGCTATAAAGCTTGCCAAAAAACTGGGGATAGAGATCTCCTCAAATTACAAGGATTTTTTGTTCAAGAACGGGCTTAACGAGGTAGTAAATACCACAGGCAGCGAAAAAGTTCAGGAAGACTTGTTGAAAATCAAGCCCGCGAGTGTCGAAATAATCAGCGGACATAGTGCTAAACTCTTTTGGGATATAATTGACGAGAGAGAAAAGAGCAGGGATGACCTGCTTTTGCGAGAAAAAGAATTAAAAGAAAGTGAAGCAAAATATAAAACGTTGTACGATTCCTCAAGGGATGCGATTATGCTGACAATACCTGAGAAAGGTTTTTTTTCGGGCAACCTTGCTACTATAAAACTATTCGGATGTAAAGATGAAAAAGAATTCATTAATAATACACCCGCGGATATGTCTCCGGAATATCAACCGGATGGAAAACTATCTTCAATAAAGTCTCAGGAAATGATGGCTATAGCAATGGAGAAAGGTTCGCATTTTTTCGAATGGACACATAAGAAAGTCGACGGTAGCGAGTTTCCTGCTACGGTACTTTTAACAAGGATGGAACTAGGTGGAAAAAAGATCTTGCAGGCGACGGTTAGGGATATTACGGATGAGAAACAAATTTTGTATAAGATGAAAAGGACAGCCGATGAATGGGAAAAGACATTTAATTCCATTTCCGATCCTTTGTTTATCACAAATGAAAGTTCGGTTATTCTGAAGGCTAATAAAGCTTTTATGGATTTTATGGGGATGCAGCCCAGGGATGTGATCGGAAAGAAATGTTATGAAGTTGTGCACAAAACGGATGCTCCATGGCCCGAATGTCCTTTTATAGAACTTAAGAAGGATAAGCTTCCGCATACAAGGGAATTGAACGATCCCAAGATCGGTAAAACACTTCTAATAACTGTTTCTCCTTTAATTGATGATAGCGGAAAACTTATAGGGGCGGTGCAGATCGCGAAAGACATAACCGAGCGTGAGAAATTGGAGAGCGAGCTTAAAAAGCATGTCAAGGAACTTGAGGTGTTCTTTAAGGCGAGTGTCGGCAGAGAAAAACGCATAGTTGAGCTTAAAGAGGAAATAAAAAAACTCAAACAAGAACTGGGGCGCGTCTGACGTTATTGGGAAAAATATGGCAAAACGGATATCTATTAGAACTAAGATAGCTTTAAGTATAATGATGCCGGTGGCGGTGATAGCTTTGACCGCCCTGTTCCTCGGTTATTTTTGGGGAGGCCGGTTGCTGGTGAACATTCTAGACGAAGAAAGAGGGGGGATAGCGTATAGAGTTTCTAAAACGGTCGCCGATGAGTTCAGCGAGGTCGTAAAAGTAGTTAGGATCATCGCCGACAAAGGACAGGTAAAAGAGGCAGTTGCGGAACAAAATAAAAGGTATATTTCCATGTCAGAAGAAGCTATTAAGACCTATTTGGCAGGGATGGATGATGAATGGGCCAAATCTGCCGATGATAGCCCTTTGAGGGGAGCGATATTAGAAAATACGGCCAGCCAGAACATAAGAAGGATATCTAAAATATCACCAGATATTGCCGAGATAGAGATTACCGATCGCAGGGGCGCTCTTGTTGCCTTATCCGGCAGGACGGATGTTTTTTCTCATGGGGGTGAGGCTTGGTGGCAAAAGACTTATAATGGGGGTAAGGATACACTTTTTGTCGGGGATATCGCATTTGACAGGATAAACGGGATTTGGGCTATAATTATTGCCGTTCCGATCGAAGGGGCAAACGGTCAGATAATCGGAGTAGCCAAGACAACAATAAAAACCGAGAGGTTTTTCTCCTCTTTGACAGTGACTCATATCGGAAAAACGGGGCGAGCGGCACTTATAAACGGGCAAGGATTTATTTTGTTTCTTGAGGATACTATCCCTTACAGTAAAAGATTGCCTAGTTTTGAGAAGTATATGAGTAAAAAGAAACGCACGGGTCGGTACGGCATTCAATGGGTTAGTGCTGTTATAGGTAAAGATGTTATTTCTCTGTCGCCGGTTGGCGGTATAGTTAAAGAAAATGGCCTACAATGGCTGGCGGCTGTAATAATTGATGCGCGAGAAGTGTATGCACCGCTACGAGAGTATCTGCTCCAAGCTGTTCTTCTGCTTGTCTTTTTATGTATAGTTATTATACCGCTAGGTCTAGTGGTGTCGCACCCTTATGTAAAAATAATCAATAAATTTCTTGAAGCGTTTCAAAAACTCGGAAAAGGAGATAGGACGGTCCGTACCGCTATAAAAAGAAATGATGAACTGGGAGATATATCTTTGGCGTTTGACCAGATGGTTATTAACTTAAACGATTTAACGACATCGCGCGATGAGTTAAATAAAGAAATAGAAAAACGTGAAGTATTCGAAAGGGAATTAAAAAATAGTGACGATAAGCTAAAAGAAGAGGCTGAAAAGCTAGAAGTGTCATTAAAAGAGGCGGAAGATACCCGTAAGGTACTGATCAGTATGCTTGAGGATAATAACCAGATCCGGGAGGCTATGGAAAAGAACCTTTTAGATCTGAAAGAGGCACAGACGGCGCTTATCCACTCCGAAAAACTCGCGTCGCTTGGTAAACTGGTCGCTGATATCGCGCACGAGGTCAATAACCCTTTAATGATAGTTTCGGGAACGGCTCAATTGTGTCAGATGGAAGATATACAAAACCCGGAAATAAAAGAAAGCCTCAAGGTAATAGAACAGGAGGGTTATAGGGCCAGAGACATTATAAAAAGGCTTTTGACCTTCTCGAGGGTCAATCGGGGCGCTGTAAAGGAAATAAACATAAATGATGTTTTAGAAGAGACAATAAAATTGCTGGAACACCAATTTAGCCTTATTAATGTTAAGATACAAAGGGTTTATGGACAAGATCTGCCGTTAATAGAAGTTG
>JAQUNB010000203.1:1466-3242 GCA_028717825.1 Candidatus Omnitrophota bacterium | reverse complement strand
CATGACCAGAAAGGAATTTCGCGACAAAAAATACCTGTAAATAACTTGCTCCCGCTACGATCATCCCCCAATTTATGCCACCCGTAAGGAAATATGAGATACAAGCCGTTATTAAGACCGGCAACCCCCTGTACAACAGCTCTTCCACAACCGGCGCGCCTACAAGCCGCCCAAACAAATATCCAAAAATGTCCATTCGCTCTTCATACCATTTAGTAACGGCGCCCGCGGGCTTTTTAGGTTTTTGATCCGAAGTCGCCGCGGTTATTCCGGCCGATGTCTCGGATATTAAAATTACTCCCTTCTCGGCTAGTTCGTTCCTCCCGATGCTGACGGCTTCACCGTTGTCACCCAGAATGACCACTAACTCTTTGCCGTTCTCCGACAACCGCATCTCTGCAATATTTTTACCGATAACATCAACGCCTTTTTGGTTACTAAGCTCTCTCTGAACAATAACCGCCGCCCTGAATAGACCTATCCCCGTCTCTCCATATACTTCTTTGGCGAGCAATGGCTCCAATTTACTGGCGATCTGCATATTGGAAACAGGCGCCTTTGAAATAACTTTTTCGAGCATTGTCTCAACCCCGTTGTTCCCGCCAGCCAGTAAATTGAAATATGGCGATCTATAGTTGTCCTCTATCTTAAATTTTGGCAATATCGACACATAGGAGATGCCTTCTTTTTTAAAAAGTCTGCTCAAGTTTTCCGTGTGGAACCCTCCGGTAATTAGAACTGTAACTTGTGGCCTGTGACTCGTCCCTCGTCTATCATCCCTCGTCTGCTGTAACACAGTCTCAGAAAACCTCATATTGCGGACAAAGGCCTCATCTCTTTTGAATGAATACTCATAGAATTTCGCCATTTCATCGAGATAAGAAGTGAGTCTATAGATTTCCGTATTGGATTCGGAAGACATGTCGGTTTTACTCTGATTTCTCCTAAAAAAATCAGCAAAATTCTCGGCATTAAAAGATCTCTTATTTGCCTTGTAATAATCATAATCTTCGCGCGTTAGGGACAGCTCAAAAATATTCTGAATTATTGAAAAACTTTTTGACAATTTCGACAGTTCCCGTTCATCATCATTTTTTGCTAAGCAATCCAAGATCTCGCCCTCGAGTTTTTCGATCTCTGTCATCACACGCGTGTTATCAACCTCTTCGTAACGGGCAAGATATTCGGTATATTTTGCAAGCTCACGGAATTCCTCGGTCTTTACTCCGATTTCCTTAGCTCCTGACAGCAGATATTCATGAAAAGATCTTTGAGAGATGTTCCCGCCTCTAAAGTCTACGGCGTTTGCGACAAGTTCCTTTACCTCGTTTTTTGACAGGCCCTTTTCAAGCTGGTCGATCAACAAATCCCGCTCTTTGTTCGCCTTTTCAAAATCTATTTTTCCCTCAAGTTTTTTGACTTCGGCCAATTGGCAAAGATCCTTAAATCTCGCAAAATCGATCTTCAATGTATTTGCGTTCTTGATCAGTAGATCGATATACTCAGCGAATTCCAAATTGCCGGATCTATATGAAATGAACGCCGCGTCCACATCGAAAAGTTCTTTGGAATAGATGCGCCCCTTAAGATAGCTCAATTTCATACCGATCCTATCGAGACACGCCTGTACCTCGGCTTTGTTCGACATAAAACTACGGTATATCGCGAGATTTGAGATATACAGATCTTTATCTTCTATTCCCCAAAGATCCACGTTACTAGTGTGATTGATCGCAAAATATTCGGCACCATTGATCTCCCCGCTTTTCATAAAAT
>JAQUNB010000203.1:0-1366 GCA_028717825.1 Candidatus Omnitrophota bacterium | reverse complement strand
AAAGCCGCCTGATACGGCGCCACCTCATCATCTTCTACCCCGATAGACCCCGTTAGAAGAATAGTCGGGATTTTTATACCGTTCTTTTCCAGGGCAGAAAGAACCTCAAGCCCACTTAAGCCGGGCATTTTGTTGTCAAGGATCATAACGTCGATATCCGTGCTTTCCGTTATGAGTTTTATTGCTTCCGTGCCGTCTGACGCCAGCAGCGTTTTATAATTTTCTTTTTTCAGGAAAGCGTCAATAACCTCCCTCACTTCTTTTTCGTCATCAACGATCAGGATCTTACCCATTTTATTCCTTTTCATGTTTTGCGACGGGCAATGTTATCGTGGCGGTCGTACCGACCCCCGGAGAGCTATCATACTTAAGCTCGCCCCCGTGAGACTTAATTATACCGTAACAAACGGATAATCCAAGACCGGTCCCCATCTCTTTAGTGGTAAAGAACGGGTCGAATATTTTCTGCAGATATTCCGGCGGTATTCCCGCACCGGTATCCGTAAACCTCATAACCAGCGTACCCCCTTCACCCACGATCTCCACAGTGATCGTACCGCCTCCCGGCATCGCTTCCGCCGCATTATTCAGTAAATTGACAAAGACCTCCTGCATTTGTTCTTCGTCAACATCGACACATGGCAGGTCCGGCCGATACCGGCGAATTACCGTTACGCCTTTAATTAAAAAATCTTTTTCAACGAGCCCAATGATAAATTCTACCGATTTGGATATGTCGATATTTTTAATAATACGCTTGCCCGGCTTGGAAAAGAGCAAAAGGCGCTGTATTATGGTTTTTGCCCTCATGCACTGGTTCATGACGATCTGGAGGTTCCGCGCGATGTCATGCATCTCTTCCGGCTTGTGTTTCATTTTCTGCATAGCCATAAGAGAAAGCTGTGTTCGCCCGGAAACTACCTGTAAGGGGTTATTAACTTCATGGGCCATGCTTGAAGTGAGCCGCCCGAGAGAGGCCAATTTTTCCGACTGAAGGAGCCTGTCCCGCGTTTGGTTAAGTTCATTTATTTTATCCTCCAAACGCTGACGGATAATATTATTATCTTCAAGCATACTCAACATTATCCTGCGGTTCTTTTCAGATTCAGAGAGCGCCGTCTCAAGCTTAGTAGTTTGTTTTCTTAATTTTTGTTCATCTTCAAGAAGTATATTCTCTGTTATTTTTTGCTCGGTTATATCCCTGATAACACATACAATACCCGAAAAATCACCGGTTCCGCTGGCTAGAAGCGACGCTGAGAAGCTAACCGGTATTTGCACTTTATTCTTCGCGACAAGATACATTTCCTCGTTGTTGATCTTCTTTTCTTCCAAGATCCTGCTTTTTATCTTCTCCGTAAAATTT
>JAQUNB010000202.1 GCA_028717825.1 Candidatus Omnitrophota bacterium | reverse complement strand
CAGATCGACTCTATCGCGAGTTACATAGATTTTGTTGATCCTTTCGTGAAAAAATCATTGGAAGAAAAAAGAAGGGTTGTTTATATACGTTTCGCCAATCACAAACCCCTCCTGGAAAAACAAAAAGACGTTGTTATCTATCAGTTAGATGCTTTTATGGGGTTTGAATCTTTTTCCACGCGGATAAATAGTATTATCAAAAAAGAAGGGAAGGGGGTTTTCTATGTTTTTGATTGTCTCTCGGACCTGCTTTCCGCCTGGTCCAACGACCTAATGATCGGCAATTTTTTCAAAATAACCTGTCCGTATCTTTTTGAACTCGATACGGTTGCTTATTTTGCGCTGCTTCGCAATAGCCACTCGTTCAAGACGGTCGCGCGTATTCGGGATACGACCCAGCTTCTTATCGATGTGTATGAGTACAATGGCAGTTGTTATATTCATCCGCTTAAAGTATGGAATCGGTATTCCCCGACCATGTTCCTGCCGCATATAAGGAAGAAAAACCAATTTATTCCTATAGCCAGCAGTACCGATACGGCTAAACTGTTTTCTGACATTTTTAAAAAAGGTACCAAAAGCACCAAAAGGAATCTTGATTACTGGGACAGGGTTTTTATTATAGCCGAAGATCTGGCAGGACGGGAAAAAACGTCTTCCGAAAAAGTTAAAGAAATGGTTGACCAGTTGTCCCGGCTCATTATCGCTCGGGATGAAAAAATAATGCGCCTGGCAAAAAAACATCTGACACTCGAAGATTTTCTAAACATAAAATCCCGGATGATCGGTACGGGGTTCATAGGAGGCAAATCGGTGGGGATGCTGATCGCACGTAATATTCTTTCAAGAGAAAAATCTCTGCAGGCAGAAAAATTATTTGAGCCGCATGATTCGTTCTACATCGGTTCGGATGTTTTTTACACCTATATAGTCGAAAATGGTTGGTGGAAAGCACGGATGGAACAGAAGACGAAAGAAGGATATTTCCAGGTGGCGTTGGAGCTTAAAAAAAAATTATTAAACGGTATTTTTCCGGAAGAGATCAAAGAACAATTCCAGCGGATGATAGAATACTTTGGGCAGTCGCCGATCATTGTTCGTTCTAGCAGTTTGTTAGAAGACAGTTATGGCAATGCCTTTGCGGGGAAATACGAGAGTATTTTTCTGCCAAATCAAGGAACGCCGGAACAACGGTACGCGAGATTTATCGAAGCTGTTCGCCGGATATACGCCTCGACAATGAACGAGGACGCATTGGCGTACAGGCTCCAGCGCGGGCTCGACCAGATGGATGAACAGATGGCGCTCTTGGTGCAGCGCGTCTCGGGTGCTTACCATAAAGATTATTTTTTCCCGGATATCGCCGGAGTAGGTATTTCTTATAACGCTTTTGTCTGGAAAAGAACGTTGGATCCCAAGGCGGGAATGCTGCGATTGGTCCTAGGTTTAGGCACTAGGGCAGTCAACCGCGTCGAAGGTGATTATCCGCGTATCGCAGCCTTGGATGATCCTTTGCTAAAGGTCCATGGAACCATAGCTGAGGTTCGAAAGTTTTCTCAACATTATGCGGATGTAATCGATGTAAAAGAAAACACTTTTACGACCATTTCTTTGCAGGAGCTTACGAGAAAAAAAGTTGATATGAAACTGGACCTTATGGCAGTGAAAGACTATGACGCGACCGAGAAACTGATGGGTCAAGAGGAAGATGTCTGGGTTGTTACTTTTGACGATCTTTTCTCCGAGACAAAATTCGGGCAGACAATGCAGCACATACTTAAGACCTTAGAGGCGGCTTATGGGTATCCTGTTGACGTCGAATTTACGGTGAATTTTAAAAAGGGAAAAGAGTTTCAAGTAAACCTTCTTCAGTGCCGGCCCATGCAGACCAAAGGGCTGGGTGGCGAGGTCAAAATACCCAAAAATATACCAAAGGAGAAAATTATTTTTCAATCAATTGGTAATTTTCTGGGCGGTAATATTTTGCAGCCGATCAATAGAATAATTTACGTTGATCCCGCGGCATATAACAATCTGACCACTCAATCAGAAAAATACGATATCGCACGCGCCATCGGAGAGTTGAATAGACATATACAAGATAAACGAAAGACATCTGTTATGCTTCTTGGCCCCGGAAGATGGGGGACGAGCACGCCTTCGTTGGGTGTTCCAGTCTCGTTTAGGGAGATCAGCAATATGAAAGTTTTAGGGGAGATTGAATTTACTACAAGTAACGCCACCCCCGAGATTTCATTTGGAACCCATTTCTTCCAAGATCTAGTTGAGACGGGAATTTTCTATCTGGCACTCTTTTCGGATAAAAAAGGCGTATGTGTCAATTGGAAATTTTTCGATTCAATGCCTAAACAGCTAAAAAGGCTTGTGCCGCAATGTGGCAAATATGAGAATGTCATAAAAGTGTTTGACGCGGGGAAAAATAAGATAAAGATAGCCGCAGATATCATTTCTCAAAAGGTGGTCTGTTATTTTCAATAACTTCAATTATCAACCGCGGTTCCTCCGCAAAAAATTACTTTTTCTCGAGAAACAGTCCAAAGCCACTCACGCGTTCGGGTTCGGAACGGTTCAGATTCTGTTTTACCGAAAGAGTGGGTCCTGTAAAAAGTAAATCAGGTCAGAAAAAAACCGCCAAATAGTGTGATATCGCTGATGTCTCGGTAGCTTGACAAACCTCTGATGTATGCTACACTAGGGTCATATTTAGCGCGTCCCGAGTTTGAAGGAATAAATCCCGGACGTTTCCGTAAAACCGGAACCGCCTTTGGCGGAAAAAAAGTAAAACCTTTGTCGGTCGAAATATGACCGGTGAAGGTTTTTTTGTTTTTAACACATGTCCGGCCAGCGGTGTTTAAAGAAAGGAGGACAAAAGATCAATACCGTTAAGGCTTGGTAAAAAGATATTGTAGACAGGTCTAATTTTGAAACAATTTTAAATCAAGGAGAATAAAAAATGGAAGGCGCAAAGATCTTAAGGAATTCACAGATAATTATTTTGGGGGTTTGTATCGCGGTGGCGACGATCGTATCGAGCATTATTTTGTCGCAGGGGTTCTTAAGGATCACGAAGTTCGTCGGACAGCAGATCGTTGTGACCGGGTCCGCTCAGAAAGAGATCAGGAGCGATTATATCGTCTGGAGCGGGGCGTTCACGCGGCGAGAAGCGGACCTTGCTGCCGCCTACAAAAATCTGCAGGAGGATCTGAATAAGGTAAAAAAATATCTTGCCGCCAAAGGT
>JAQUNB010000201.1 GCA_028717825.1 Candidatus Omnitrophota bacterium | reverse complement strand
CACCACACCGAGCGCCGCGACCGTTATCCCCATTATCGATCCGCCCTTGAACGCCACGCCGAGCGCTTCAGGTATACCTTTTGTCCTCGCGGCCTCGCAGGTTCTGGCGCTTGCCCTTGTTGAGGCCTGCATCCCTACAAATCCGGCGAACATAGAACAAAAAGCGCCCGAGACATACGCGAAGCCTGTTTCAAGAGAAAGAAATTTCGAAATTATTGCGAACATTATCACCATGAAGATGGATATTATCACGTATTCTCTTTTTAAAAAGACCATCGCGCCTTCTTGCACTTCGCGGGATATCTCGCGCATCTTATCCAGACCTTCAGGTTTTCTTAGGAGAAATTTGAAAGTGACCAAAGCGAACAAAACACCAAATAGTCCGATAGCAGGGATAACTATAAGCATGCGATCTCCGTTCACTTTATTTTGGTTTTTAAATGTTGCTTAGATAAGAGATATCATATCTAACATGGGATTTCAATAGAAAACGTTCGAGGACCGACCCCCAAAACCCGAACAACGAAACCCGACCGTCTTTCGCCATCATCCTTCGTCTATCATCCTAGCGAGCAAAGCGAGCGGTCGTCCCTCGTCCATCATCATCACCGCACCATATACCATAGACGTTCTTCAAGTCGCCTCGTTCCATCGCAACTATATACGTTCTTTAAAACTCAGCGTCTCCATCGGCACGATATACTTTTTCCACTCGTTCCCGCATAATACACCCTAAAGACATTGACACTTTTTTAATTATCACCTATACTTTTATCCAGTATGAAAAAAATATTCATTAAAACATCCCTGCTATTTTTTACCGCGGCCATGATATTATCGCTTGGGAACATCAATGCCACGGCCTCCTCTCGACCGGAACTCGGGATATGGATAACCGTATTCTCCAGCGAAAAAGTCTTGGACTCAAAAGAAAATGTCGATTATCTGATCTCGTTTTGCCAGCGAACCGGTATAAACAATATATATATCCAGATCTATCGTGCGGATACGGCCTACTATGATTCCTCTATTACCAACAATTCTCCGTTCAAAGAGCGCCTCGATCGAACGGGCTCCGATACACTCCGGTATCTATTAAGTTCCGCCAAAGAAAAGAACATAAAAGTTCACGCATGGGTTAATCTCTTATCGCTTGCCCAGAATACCAATGCGAATATCCTTAAAAAATACGGCCGGGACGTTCTGACGCTGGACCAGTATGAAAGGTCTTCCATGCGCGAAGGCCCAAAAGATAATTATGACAATTATTTCATACGAGAGGATCAGCTTTTCCTTGAACCGTCGGATGTGCGCGTAAAAAATTATCTTTTAGATATAGTTAAAGAAATATTGAAAAAATATCCTGATTTTTCGGGTCTGCACTTGGATTATATACGTTATCCCTCCGTGGTGCCTTTTGCGCCCGGTGCTAGGTTCGACAAATACGGCATAGGCTACGGTTATACAAAAAATAATATGCAAGCGTTCAAGAACACAACGGGACTCTATCCAAAAAGCATGGATAGATCCGGTGATAATTGCACCCTCTGGGATGATTGGCGCAGGCATAAAATTACGGAGCTGGTCAAGGAAATCTCACAAACCGCCAGGAACCTCAAACCTTCCTTGATCATTTCGGCGACAACCGTACCTTCGCTCGAGAGAAGTTATTTTGTGATCTTTCAGGACTGGACAAACTGGCTCGGAAAAGCGTATGTCGATCATGTGGTATTTATGAACTATAACGAGAATACAAAGTTCATGACCATGAACGCATTCTCGCTTCTTTGGCCGAATACCAGAGACAAGATTTATATCGGACTTGGCGCTTATTTAATGAAAGACGATAATGAAAATCTAAAAAGACAGATCGATACCCTCAAAAAACTCTCACCCGGAGGTATCGTTATCTTCTCGTACGACGATATCGCTCATAACACCGAGATCCAAGATTTTTTGGCTGAAAAGTTTGCGAACGATTAGATTACATATTTATAGGGAACGGTTTAAAAACGTTCTCTACGATTTTAAATACTACCGGCGGCTTTCCGGATGCGGTTCATTACCGCCAGACCCAAGCCCTTTTCAGGAATAGCTTCAACGATTATGACATCGAATTTTTCTTTATCGAATTCCCTAAAAATATGGAACAACCTTGACGCTGAGACCCTTCCGTCGTTCTCCGGCCCGAGTACTTTCGCATGGAGCCCTTTATAGAACGATAGATGCTCTTGGCTCGTCATTATGCCGACTTTCAAGTTCCCTGTTCCTTTTTGGGAATAAAGCGCGCGAACCTCTTCAGTTTGCGCCCCTGATCTTTCGACTACAACGACCTGAGCTTCGGGGGAATAATGCTGGGGATACTTTCCGGGAGATCTATCGGATGATCGTTCTTCTCGAACAATTAATTTATCTTTAACTACGACTTTTAGGTCTTCCAAACTTATGCCCCCGGGCCTAAGGACAATGACCTTATTCTCGGCACACTCAACAACAGTCGATTCTATGCCGATATCGGTCTTACCGCCGTCTAGCACAAGATCTATCCTGCCGTTTAGGTCATCCACCACATGTTCAGCCGTCGTCGGAGAGGGCCTGCCGAATAAGTTCGCGGAAGGCGCGGCTATCGGCACACCCGAAAGCTCTATCAATTTTTTTGCTATTGAATTTGAGGGCATCCGGATCGCTACAGTATCGAGGCCTGTCGTGACGATATCGGGCACTATCTCTTTTTTTTCTAAAACAACGGTAAGCGGCCCCGGCCAGAATTTATCCATAAGCCATCTGGCTTCTTCGGGCACCTTTGTGACCAGTTCCTCTATTGTCTTTAGCTCAGCGATGTGAACAATAAGAGGATCATCGAGCGGTCTTTTTTTTGCTTCGAATATTCCCGAGACAGCTTTTGGATCGAGGGCGTTCGCCCCGAGACCGTAAACTGTTTCAGTCGGGAACGCAACAAGCCCCCGATTAGAGATCACTTCGGCGGCTTGTTTCATAAGTTCAAGGTCTACGTTCAGAGGGTCGATCTTTAATATTCTGGGTCTCATTGTTCCGTATCTCGTATTTCGCATATCGTCGTTCGTAGGAATATGTCGTCCCCCTCGGCACGATATACGACATACGATATACGTTTTTTAATTAAACTTTTTTCCCGTCAATATCTCATACGCCTGTATATATTTTTCGGAGGTTTTTTGCGCGATATCATCGGGAAGCTGCGGACCGGGAGGCGTTTTGTCCCACGCCAGCGTTTCAAGATAATCACGCACGAACTGCT
>JAQUNB010000200.1 GCA_028717825.1 Candidatus Omnitrophota bacterium | reverse complement strand
AAGTACATCTTTCTTTTCTCTTCCTTTATTTATTTTTCTTAGATCGTCTGCCGTCATCTTAAGTGTTTTAGCTTCTTGTATATACTTGGCTACGCTTTCATCTCCTCGATATTTCAATCTATCAAAGAAAGAAATAGTCCCCTTAGCATCTCCCTCAGGACTGACACCCTTGGTTTCAAAAACCGTAACCTTACCGTAAGCGTGCACAGTATATGCCGGTAATACGTACGTCTTTCCGGGATCTAGGGTAACTTCATTCAATAAACCGACTATCGTACCGTCCATACAAGCCTTAAAAACCTGTTCGGGCGTTACATCTTGTTTGAACCCGATATACGCGACACCTACACCGCTTATCATCTCGTCAAAACCATGCATCTGAAGTGAAAGGTTCTGTCGTGAATCCAGGTGTTTACCCGTAATATCGTTAGCTCTTCCATGTTGGTTTACATGCTTTTCGCCATACACCTCATTCGGCCAGAAAGATAATACTTCGGCCGGCAACAAGAAACCATTCACATTTACGGTCCCCGATTGGAACCATCTTTCCGCGACTACGCCGTTACTAACCTGTTCACTAAGGAGTTTATTAAAAAATACTCTGGAAGTATTTGTATCGGGAGGCAGGTTAAGTAGATTAAGCCTATAGCTAGCGGCATCCTCAAATTCCATTTCATCAGGCACAACTTCATATTCGTTTTGCGTTAAGAAAGACAATAACTCTTCACTTTTTTCGCCGAGACACTTGAGCGCTATGGCCTTAGCTATTATTTTGTATTTTAGATTTTGGTCCTCTATCGTTTTTTTGAACTTTGCCGGCTCAAATTCCCCCATATATTTTTTCTTCAGCATCTCAATCATCTTTGTTCTTTCGTCTTGGTTCTCAATGCTGTTTATAGCAATATAAGTTTCCTTAGCGTTTCTAATAGCGGATTCCCTATTCGGAGTATCTATTCCGTTTTCAATCAAAAATTTACGAAATCCATTTATTTGTTCCGGCGTAAGCTTGGAAAGAACAAAATCGGTTCTTTCTTTCGTAGCTTTGAGCCCCATAAGCTTCAATATGGCCGATTCGTTTGTACTTTGTCCCCAATTGTAGTTATCGAAACCAATACCGAGCTTAAAGAACGGCTCTACCTCTATCGGTTTACCTGCGTTTATAAGCTCATCGAGTTCTTTTAGCGCAGCCATGTATTTTGCTCGGTCATCTGCGGATAATTTTTTATAAAAATCTGTCTGCTCCGCACGTCCCTTGGCCTGAGTAAAACTTGGAGTCTCCGGCGTCGATTCAGAAGCGGAATACACACCCGGGGTTCCTGCCGTTCTATTGGCACCTCTGATCCCAACCGCTTCTCCCGGGGTCTTTTCTCTATCTGCAAGTGCCTGTGCCTCTGCTGTCACGACAAGAACACCTATACTTTTTAAAGCTATATTCCTTAATTGTCTTTCTAAAGAATCAGTATCCGCCCCAATACATGGCATCTTTCTTATATCATCGAGAGCATAAGCATTCTTCCAGTTTTCATCAGAATACAGAGTCTTATCCTGCGTCTTAGGATCATATTTTACAGGAACATTTACTCGCGTCTGCCCGTTAGGAAATCTCGCGTCCTTAATCCCAGGCCTAAAAACATCCGTAACCAGTCTACCTTTACCCAGATCGACCTCTTCTGTTGAAATAACCTTATGCGCTAAGCAATTTTGTGCGGTTAGTTTTTTTACAGTACATCTTTCCACATAAGAGCCATTTACATCAATTAATCCTTGGCTATTTTCAACCACACTGTCAATTATGCTGGATCCGGAAAGAAGAACAGCATTCTGAATAATGGCGTTATGTATTGTAACTCCCTCCACCACGACGGGTTCCTCTCCGGTTACTTCCTCTACGGACAATACCACGTGCTTACCATTCACATAAAAATCGCAAACACTGGCGGCCGGAATATTTTTGATGTTCCTCAGGTTTTCCGCGCGGCGCAATTCTCCTATTTTCGGCTCGTTATTTATTTCAAGTTCTCCATCCGTATTTATAGACATGATCTTACCTGTCATATCCGTCAGCATAAATAATTTTTCATTTGTAATATCAATCGCGCTTCTATATGTCTGCCAATCCGCGTTAGCACCCAAACTTATTGCACCAACAACACCAAGCAGATCTTTTTTCGTTAATTCTCCGAAAATATTTTTTCTATCCCTATTGGTCAAGAATATCTCGATAGTTTCGGTAACCGAGGGTTTATCTTCTTTAAAAACGGCGTTCCCAGCTCCATCATATATGATTGCGCCGGTATTTTTGTCCGTTTTTACTTCCCCCATCCTCAGGCGAACGTTCTCGGGTAACTTTGTTCTTATCTTAGCAATGGCAGCCGCTACCTTTGCGGAATCAGCTCTCAATACATCGGCCGACGGGATACCGTCCAAGATCGACGGGTCTTCTGCGATAGCACGTAATAAAAATGTTAAAGGCTGTGTAAAATCAGGGTCGATGTCTCTTTTCCATTTCTTATCAAGCCGGCCTGTCTTTAAACAATTATCGATTATACTCACTCCGCTTTCATCTTTTTTATTTATCCAATAGTCCCACAATATACGCATAAGATCGTTACTCATGCTAAAAGAACCGTAATCAAAACCGGCACGGCCGTCCTTTGCGGCTTCAAATAGATCATCTTTGATATGTTTTCTGTCTGCGCTCCAAACCAGCTTCCCGCTAACTTTATCAACATCAACGGCTCCGCTATCCTGATTTCCATAAAAAGCTTTCAGGTTCCCTTCTTCGTCCAAAACTATCGTTCCAAACTGACGAAACTGTTTTAAGAGTTCTTCGTCGGGAAGGCTTGGATCTATCGGAACAAAAAACTTGGCATAACTTACCGAACCGCGTTGTATACTATCGTGCCTGATAGCCCCCGCTACGATCTGGCTGGTCCAGAACACATCTGATCTCCCTGTTCCCGCAAGTGTACGGGCAAAATCCGAACTATTAGTCATAACGAGCGGGAGCAATTCTGCCGGGAGCTGTTCCCCCGAAGAATTAGTGTAGGTACCTCCAACATATTGTCGCCCTCTGGCATCATTGAGACCAAGGGTTAAAGGACTAAACCTTGAAGCCTGCCCCCCATCATGAAAAGTCGCCATGGCGATATCGTTTCGTTGCAATAGATCCTTTGGTTTAAGATCTCCTGCTCGCCTCTGAGCCCCCTCCAAAAGCAAAACCTGTCCAAGGATCTGCCCCGCATTTTCATGGGAAATCTCCGAAAATATGGTTACCCCCTTACCTGCAAACATCCTCTCCAGAA
>JAQUNB010000199.1 GCA_028717825.1 Candidatus Omnitrophota bacterium | reverse complement strand
GTTGTTTTTAATTCATCCGCATATACCGCGATCTTGTTGATCGTAGAATCTCCACCGACCGAATATGTCTGAAGGTCAAGATCCATCGTCTTCGGCGCGTGCACACAAAGGATACCCTGTTTAGAAAGGTCGACCATCACACTGCCGGAATCATCGCCGCCGCTAACAACAAGTCCATCAATAGCGAATTTTTTCAGGCCGTCCTTGATGCGCTGGTATTTATTATCATCCAGTATTTTTTTGATCTTCACGCGCGAGTGCCCCGCTTCGGAGCCCGCTTCGTTCGCGTTGATCTGGTCCAACCTCTCCGGCGTAAGTTCGGTCAACTTGTCAAAATCAACCAAGTTGTAAAGCCCCGCATACCCGTTGGGTATGACAAAACATTTTATGCCCATACTGTTCGCCATGCTCGCGGCGCCCTTTATAACACCGTTCAAGCCCCCGCAATCGCCGCCGCTAGTTAAAACACCTATCTTCTTTATCTCCTGCATATCTTCCTCCTGTTCTCTCTCCCCTATAGACTGGCCTATTTAATTGTCGGGAACAGGCATGCCTGTTCCCGACGACACAAACGTAGGTGGGGTCAGGCCTCTCTATGTCGTCGACTTTGCGATGACCCCACCTACGAACTTTTTACTCATACCACCACACAGACTTAAAAGTATTTATCGACAGAATCTTTAAAGATCTGTCCCCGAGCCGGCATCATGAGCTTAAAGGTCTTCCCGCTGATCATCACTTTTTTCGTGACGCGTTCGCCGTAGCTCCAGTCACCGTAACTAACTATAAACTCAAAATTTTCTCCGGTTTTGCGGATCGCTGTAAGCTGAAATTCTTTGTATTCCATGAATTGAAAATCAAATTTTGCGTCTTCAAAACTATAATCCTTTTTGCTGTCATCATCAATAAGCTCATACATGGTCCTGTAATCCCTATCCCTCCATGCCGCAAGGAACATACCAAATGCCTGCACTCCATACGGACAGATCTTAGTATCCACTTCCTCGGGCATACCAAGCGGAACCCCGATCATCGGCTGGCCGTCCGTACTGAACCTGTCACCGCCGGTGTCGATCGCGAAAGCGTCCCCGGAAAGCATGGTCACCAAAAATAACCCGAAAAATATGAACTTGAACGAAAATGTTTTACTCACGATCGTTTCCCCTCTAAACTTTTATTTTTATGTGATGGTCACAACGCGCGCCACATTTCTCGATATACTCGTTCCCGAGGCGGCATTACGCGTTCTTACCCCATGTTATAGTGCTTTTTTATCGGTTGCTTGATCTCCCACACACAATTCATACCCGCGGGAAAAATAACTAGGTCACCTTTCCCAAATTCTACAACACTACCGGCCTCTGTCTCAACCTCCGCGCGACCTTCTAAGATGTAACACGTCTCCCTCTCGTCATAGCTCCAGTCGAATCGCGATTTACCTTTTTGCCAGATGGGCCAAGAATTAACGCCAAGCGCCTCAAGTTTAGTTTTGTCCGGTTTTTCTATCACGATCTTGTCCATAAGCTCCCCCTTCTTTTTGTCAGTAGAGAGAATTCAAATAATCTCATCAACTTACGGTTCAATTTTAATAAATTTGATTTTAAATCTCAAGAGAAAACGTGACGGGGCCATCGTTCACCAGGCTTACATCCATATGCGCGCCGAAAACGCCCTGTTTAACGGGGATCCCGGAAGCGTAAAGTTTTTCATTAAAATATTCCCAAAGCTCTTTTGCCTTGTCGGGAAGCGCGGCTTTATCAAATCCGGGCCTGTTGCCTTTTGTCGTGTCGCCGAGAAGTGTAAATTGCGAAACACTTAGGACCTCACCTTCAACTTGTCGTATATCCAAATTCATTTTCCCGTTCTCATCTTCAAATATCCGTAATTTTATTATTTTTAGCGCCATATTTTCGGCGATAGTCTCCGTATCCTCTTTACCTATCCCGGCCAACAAGAGAAACCCTTTGCCGATCGCGGCGACCTTTTTGCCGTCAACCGTTACAGCGGCGTTTTTTACTCGTTGAATAATGATTTTCATTTTATGCCATTGCAGGGTTTTGTGGTTCGTCTTTCGTCGCTAGTTTCCACCGACACCACATACTACATACCACATACTATGTACTGCTCTTAATCTTCGCCGCGCGCAACCCGGTTCACAAGCCTGCCGATCCCTTCGATCTCGACAACCACCTCATCACCCGGATCCATGGGACCTATGCCTGGCGGGGTTCCGGTCGCGATCACATCTCCCGGCAGTAGTGTCATCACCCCGGAGATGAACGATACCAGCTTAGGTATGCCAAATATAAATTCCGAAGTCCGTGATTCTTGTTTTACTACACCATTTAGAAATGAACGGATCACAAGGTCATTGGGGTCGATGTCATCAACGATCCACGGTCCGATCGGCGCGAAAGTATCGAAAGATTTCGACCGTGTCCATTGGATATCCTGTTTTTGCAGGTCACGCGCGGTTACGTCGTTAAAACACGTATAACCGGCGATATACTCATAGGCCTTTTCTTGCGGCACATGGGAGGCGTGTTTTTTTATTACGATCGCGAGCTCCGCTTCATAATCAACTTGCGAGACGCCCCGCGGATAGCGGATCACATCGCGATGCCCCACGATCGCTGTCGATGGTTTAATGAATAAGATAGGCTCACGCGGAACGCTCATTTCAAGTTCCCGGACGTGATCCTTGTAATTCAATCCAACCGCGACGATCTTTGATGGTACGACAGGACTCAGGATTTTAACTCTTTGTAGAGGAATTTCATGGTCAGTACCGTTAAAATGGTAACTGATAACGTCGTCATCGTCTAAGCATCCGCTGAATATTTTATCGTTGTAAAAAAACCGTAAAGTGCGCATAATTTACCACAAACGTCATTCCCGCGAAAGCGGGAATCTATTAAAATTTTTATTGGATCCCCGCTAAGAACATGCGGGGATGACCATCGGATAACTAACTTCTTATTTCAACGCTTACTCCCTTTCCTTTAAGAAACTCGAACATCCGGTCTACCTCTTTTTTGTCACCGTCAATAATGAGATATGCCCAGCCGCTCTCGGTTGAGAACGACGCTTCCACGATCCTCATATCAACCTTGAAATTTTTTATCATCTCGCAAATAATCGGTTCGTCTTTAAGCTCGCCGGGAATGAACAGCTCGACATTGATCTTCTGCATTTATGCTCCTTTCAACAACATGGTCAAATCTCCTCAGTTTCTATAATTTGAGATGAGACTTTAGCTTTATCTACATCGCCCCGATATATCCAGACTTTGATCCCGATTTGCCCATAAGTAGTAAAAGCTTCGGTAAA
>JAQUNB010000198.1 GCA_028717825.1 Candidatus Omnitrophota bacterium | reverse complement strand
ATGCTTTTCTCAAATCCGATATTTGTAGTATTGGTGGAGACGACGAGTTAGTATATCGTATTTCGTATATCGTGCCGATGGAGGCGAAATGGAATATGGACGCCTTGTCGAAAAAGACCAAAACAGATGCAAGAGAACGGTACTTTGCTGCAACCGTTTTTAGCAGAAGAATACGCTTCTTAACATGAAGGCATGACAAACATGTGAGGCGGTTACGAGAAATAGCACTCTGGACAAAAACGGTTTTTCATTATTTGCAAATTAATCTTTTGATTGCGGAGTAAACATGAAGATCGCGATCCACCAGCCTCAGTATTTGCCGTGGCTTGGATACTTCGATAAGATGGATAACTCTGATGTGTTCGTGCTTCTCGATGATGTTCAGTATAAAAAGAACGAGTGGCAGAACCGCAACAAAATACGTACCGCGCCTTCGTGGCAGTGGCTCACGGTGCCGGTGATATTCGAGCACGGCCAGAAGATCAACGAGATCACCATCGATAATCATAGAGATTGGAGAAGTAAACATCTAAGGAGCTTCGAGATGAACTATTCGAGGTCGCCTTATTATGAGGATCATATCGGTTTTTTCCGGGATTCTTACACGAAAGACTGGAATTTACTTGTGGACATCAACGACTATTTTATAGAATATCTAAAGAAGGCCCTAGGAATAAATACCGAATTGGTCAAGGCGTCTTCGCTCAAAATAACGAGCACGGGAACGGAAAGGCTGATCGATATATGCAAAGTTTTAAAAGCTGACACGTATCTCGCGGGCAGCGGATCCGCGGATTATATGGACGCGGAGCTATTCAAGAAAAACGGTATAAAAACGGAAGTACAGGAGTTTTCTCATCCAAAGTATAAACAGGTCTTCGCGGGGTTTGAGCCGTATATGTCCGCGGTCGATCTATTATTCTCGTCGGGTAAAGATAGCCTAAAGATAATAAGAGAAGGGAGAAAATAATGAATATTCTGGCCATAGGGGCGCATCCGGATGATATAGAGTACGGCTGCGGTGGTACTTTACTTAAAATGCGCGAGGAAAATAAAAACGCGGAGATATCTTTTTTTGTCGCGACTTACGGCGAATTCGCCGGCAGTGTGGAAACAAGGACAAAAGAACAGGGGGAAGCCGCGAAGATGCTGGGTGTCAAAAAAATATTCTGGGGAGAGTTTTTGGATACACAGCTCGCCGTGGGCAGGCCCCTTATCGGGCAGATCGAGGATGCGATAGAGGAGGCGAGACCCGATATCATCTTTGTTAATTATCCGGAAGATACACATCAGGATCACAGGAACCTCGCTGAATCGACGGTGGTGGCGGCCAGGTATTGCAAAAAAGTTTTATTTTATGAGGATTTTACTTCGGTAAAATATGAGCCGAACGTGTTCGTTGATATAGGAAAAGTGTTGGACGGTAAAGAGAGACTGTTAAAGTGCCATAAATCGCAGGTTGAGCGAAAATATCCGTCGGAACTTGACCTATTGGAAAGCGTTAGAGCCGTCGCAAACTTCCGTGGGTTCCAAGCAAAAGTAAAATATGCCGAAGGTTTCTTCGCGCTAAGGTATTTGTTGGATGTGTAAGAATCGTATATCGCATTTCGTATATAGTATATGGTGCCGATGAAGACGATAGGTTTTCCACCTCACCCGGCCCTCTCCCCTTAGGGGAGAGGGCCGGGTGAGGTGGAGTAAAACGATATACGATGTACGACATACGATATACTGGATGAAGGAGACTACATGAAAAAAATACTTATTCCGCATTCGAAGCCGACGATAGGCAAAGAAGAGGCGGACGCGGTTTCGAAGGTGGTGCGGTCCGGTCACATCGCCCAAGGCAAAAATGTAGAAGAGTTTGAGGAAAAATTAGCTAAATTTGTCGGCGTAAAAGGCGCGGTGGCCGTCAATTCCGGTTCTGCCGCTCTTCACTTGGGGCTCGTAGCCATGGGGCTTGACCGAAAAAAAGAAATACTCCTTCCTTCGTATGTATGTACGGCCCCGCTTAATGCCGTGTATATGGCAAATGCCAAACCCAAAATATGTGATATTGAAATTGAGTCATTCAATATTTCTTTGGACAGCATCGACGACAATAAAACCGACTCGGCTAATGTGGTTATTGTGCCGCATATGTTCGGAAATATAGCGGATCTCGAGAAGATAGAGGAGATGGCTCTTGTGATCGTTGAAGACTGTGCCCATTCGATAGGCGGGACATATGGAAAGAAAAAAGCCGGCAGTATCGGCGTCTTCAGCATCGTTTCTTTTTACGCAAACAAAATGATGGCCTGCGGCGAAGGCGGGGTTCTTTTGTCCAGTGATGAAAATTTGTTAAAAACGGTTCGCGATTTAAGGGAATATGACGAAAAAGAAGATTACAGGTTGAGGTTTAACTATAAAATGACGGATATTGAGGCGGCAATCGGCCTTGTCCAACTTAAAAAGTTACCCGGCATGATAAAAAAGAGGAAGGAAATAGCCGCCCGATATGACAAGGCCCTGAACGGGCTGGATGTAATATTACCCAAGGGCGAATTTGATCATGTTTATTACCGCTATATTATCAGAACGAAGAAGAACGCCTCTGGTATTATAGCTAAAATGAGAGAAAAGGGGATCATGTGCGCTAAACCCGTATATAAACCGCTACACAGGTATTTGGGGATGCGTTCGGGGTTCCGTAATACCGATGAGGTTTATTCCCAAGCGGTATCGATCCCGATCTATCCGCTGCTTTCGATCAAGGAGCAGTCAAAAATAGTGGAAGCAATAAAAGAAATAATTTAGTTTCTTACCCACACAGGAATATTGAGTTCTTTGCTTAGGACGGAAAAATTCTCACCTTTAAGATCGTCGCCATAACGGTCGAATGATACCTGCGGCAATATTATGAGGTCTATCTTTATCTTTCTTTTATCGAACTCCTTAACGGCTTTTTTAAGGGCCATACGATAATCTTCGACCATAAGTAAACCGGCGCAAATGATGTTTCCTTTATAGGTCTTGTTCTTTACCTTCAAAACATGATGTTCGTTAGGCACGAATGGATTCAATCCTTCGATTATCTTTTGGGCCCGGCCGAAACCGGCTTCGGCCGTGGGCCATATAACATGTTTAAAATTCGAATAAAATGTTTCCATCATAATGCCTTGAGGGGAAAAAGCGAGGGGTATTAACATGTCGGTTGTCAGCTCTATATCCATTCGATATTTTTTACGCATTTTAATAAAAAAACGACTGAGTTCGGTGTAGTCGGTATTTAAAATTTTCTTGAGGCGTGAAGACGCTTTTAGACTGTATCCGGGTGCGTAGACGATCAATTTTTTTGTGAATATGCGC
>JAQUNB010000197.1 GCA_028717825.1 Candidatus Omnitrophota bacterium | reverse complement strand
TTTTTCGTTAATGCCGGTCAGGGTTTTTTCGAGTTCCGCGTTCACATCTGCCGTGGTTTTGGCAATTTCCGCGTCTAACTCCGTATACAACGCCCGTTCTTTTTCCCGAAGCGCGAGGATCATCCCATCTATTTGGCCGATCGCGTTTTCATAAGCGTGCATATAGGCGCATTTTTCTTCGTTCCTTCCCCATTCCCACCAATCGTATTCTTTATCGTTCCATTCGCTCCATGCTCTCTTGTAAGAACTTCTTCTCGCGTTTAAACTGTCCAATTCGGGCTGGATAATATCCGTCACATAATCTTCAGCGTATTTTTTTGAGCGGCCAAGCTCGTTTACGGTCTCGGCGGCTTTTTGTTTCGCCTGTACCCGCGCGCTTTCCATTGAACTACGGGTATCCTCCCTAAGCCCGGAATAATCTATATTTACCATGTCCCCGTTCTCGTCATATTCATATTTGACCAAAGTTTTATAATTTTTGTCCGTTATGCTCGTGAGTTTACCGTTTGTATCATAATGTTCTACGCGTTCACTGCCCTTCAGGATGCTCATAACAGCCCCGGAAGGATAATATTCCGTGGCCATATCGAAAGTATCGTCTTTGAAATATGTCGGCAGGCTTTCTCTGGCAAGTTGTATTTGCGGCCCCAGAAACTCCTCAAAAGTCAGAACAACGTTATTTTTGGCCGCGTAACAAGAGAGGGCGTTTATATCGATAAGCGTGACCGGTGTATACTGATTAAAAATATCCGGGTCCGTCCCGTTCTGGACAGAGATTTGCCCTTTATATTTAACCGGAACGCCTTCATTGCAGGAAAACTTTATGCCGATATGGACTATTTTTGTGGGATCGAAATCGGGCGATGTCTTGGAATTTTTTTCTTCTATTTCGCCGAACTGCGGTTTTAGGCTAATTATTATCCACTCGCCCGATTTTGTGATATTAAAACTCTTGCCATATTGATAATTGTAATTCTCGTCTTTGACAAAAAGCTGCGCCCAAACCGACGGTTTTCCGTCACCGGACGCGCTGGTTAGCGGAAAATCCTCTGGGACCTTGACTCTGAACGTTATCTCTTTGCCGGTCAGGTCGAGCGGCCCCGTCCATTCGTGATTCGGAAGATCATATCTTAGATCAACGAACATTTCGCCGTCGTTATTCGCGTAGCTGCCCGAAGTAAGGTCAAGGTTCACGTTCCACTGGTTGTTTACGTCGTCGCGCTCCAATTTTTCTAAGCCGCGGCTGAAAGCGATATCCTGCGCGCGCCAAGTGCCTTTATCCAAATATATTTTTCTCGTTTCGGCGTCGATCTGGTTAAAACCGCTATCTACCACAAACTCTTCTACATCCGCCCAGCTGAAATAATTCGGATCGCCTTGGACCGGCTGATCATCGGGGATAGCTCCGACATAAGGCTTCACGGACGCTTTGTCGATAAAAAACGGCATATCGATAAAATCCTCGTTCTCCGCCAAAGTCGAATAGTTCGCGTCTTTCACATAAACTTTGCCGTTATAAACTAAATTGGTTGTGGGATCTTTTAAACGGATACCCAAAAGCCTGACTTTAGTCGGGTCGAAGTTCGGGTCCATCACCCCGAACAAAGGTTTTTCGGTTGAGATATCCAGCACCACTTTTTGCCAGATGCCGTCCTCTGTTATCGTTATTTGCGTGGAATATTCGGATAGGCCGTCGTTCATCTTGGCGAACGCCTGCAGGATCACTCCTTTCCCCTGCGGAAGGCTATCCGCCTCAAGTTTTACATAAAAACTTAAACGCTTATTCGTCAGATCAAATTCGCCGCATTTAAAAGCACCCCATTGATTATACTCCGCAAGATCGTAATACACTTCCCCCTGTGTATAGCAATTGTCATCCTCCGGATCCGTCTGCGGATGCATATCGGCCTGCAGCGTCATCGTGTCGCCTTCGATCGATAGCGATTCTATCCCCCTTGTCGAGGCATGTTCCTGCACACACCACGGTTTACTTCCGGGGATAGTCGAATAATCAAGCGGCTTGATCGTCCCCAATATGCCGTAATCGTCCAACAATTTAATGCGGGTGATCTCCGTGAGTTCCCCTTCTTCGAAAGCGATATGGTCAAGCGCGGACGCGTCCTCTGTAATATCGATCGTGATACCTGAGGGGATCTTTTCAGTTTTTTGGAACATGAACAATTTATGGTTTGAATTCACCGCGATAAGGACGTTGCCTTTATATATAAGTTTTGTGCCATCCGGGGTCACTATATCCGACCATCCGTCTTCATATATCGTTGAGTCGCGCGATTCCCCGCTCGGCAGTATCACGGTAAAACTTTTAAGCGTACCGGCCGAGTCGAAAACAGGGTTTTTGATAACAGTCCCGTCGGGGCTTTCGACTTTGGTTATCTCGCCGTTCTCGTAGTAAATAACCCTTCCGGAGCCGTCCTTCTTTTGGTACATTATCATCTCTTTTACTAAAGAACCGTATTCCGTCACGGTGTAACTGTAGACATATCCCTCATGGGTATATAAAGATCTAATGCTCCCATCTAGATCGTATTCGCGCCTATCTTCGTTAATATCGGTTACGGTGGTTCTATCGGTTTGATAATCATAAACATACCGCCCGATCTCTACGCCGCTTTTTGTCTGGGTTATTTTCTTTATCCTTTTTTCTTCTGTTTGCGATCCCGGGATAGTTTCATACTCATAAACAGATTCCACGCCGAGAGATGTTTTTTGCCACACCAAGAGATCATTTTCATAGAGCCTGACAGTAACGGAACTTTCGGCGGAACCACTTTCAACGGTGGTTATTGTTACTTTGATCCTGCCATCGGATAAAGTTTCATAAGTATAGTCCGCCACCTTGCCGTTATCATAAACCGCCTTTATGGGGCGACCTGTTTCATCCGTCGTATATTTAATACCTTCTTTTTTGTCATACAATTCGCTTATGCGTCCTCCGGTATAAAGCACACGCGAACTATCTTCTGAAACTACTTCCGAAATCTCATCCCCGTCAAAATATATCTCGGTCTGGCCGCTCGTTACGACTTTTTCCAGAGTGCCCTTCTCATCATAAATTTTTGTATACTCGTCATCATTCAAAATGACTTTATTTATGTCTTCGATACTGATTTTTTCTTCTAAACCGATAATACCCCTTAAAAAACCATTTTCGTAGTTCAGGGTTGTATCATCTGTCATTAAAATACTTTTTATTATGGAAGTATTGCCTTTATCGTAATAGATCACGGAAGGGACAGCTTCACTTGAATTATTTTCTGGTTTCAATTTGGAATAAGGCGCTTCGCTATCCGCTAAAAATTCGTATGAAAACGTTACACCGGCGGCATTTGTCATGCTTTTCAAATGGCCGT
>JAQUNB010000196.1 GCA_028717825.1 Candidatus Omnitrophota bacterium | reverse complement strand
TCTTCATCCCCTCTACCGCATCCTTAATGGTTTTAACAGATGCCGGATAATCTTTTTCTTCAAATTCCTTCTGCGCCTTTTCATAAGCCGAAAACAGCTTCTTCTGCTGGGTTACAAAAGCTCGCAATTTATCAATATTGTCGGCTGTATCGGATGCGTTTTCTACCCGCGCAATAAGCGCTTCTGCTCTTTCTATCGCAGACATGCTCCAAGCATCTTTCAGGATTGACAAAACTGCCGCTTTCAGCGACCCTTTGATATAAACTCCATTTCTAACCGACTTAGCTAATAAGTCCGCGGCTTCCTGATATTTACCTTCTTTTTCCTTAGCCTTACCTTCAAGATAATATATATACGAAATAACGTTCTCAGCGCTTTCAACTCCGGCAGGTTTAAATAATTTCCCCTCTTCAACACGTTTAAATAAAACATCTAAAAGTTTTCTCTCCGATTCACTTATGCCTTCTTTGCTTTGTAATTTCTGGTTGATGTAGGCACAGAATATCGGTAAAACCGCGAAAAAAACAAATTGCTTAAGATTAGCAGCATCACCGCCTAGATCAGAAATACCCATCACTTCTTCTGCCGCTGATCTCATTTCGCTATTTTGTTCTAATGGTTCATCGGCGAACACATACAGAGAAGCAAAGCTGCCGGTAACATACCCTTTTCTTTCCTCCTCTTCCATCCTCATAAATACATCAACTGCCTGTTTTTCCAAATAATGTCCGATGTTCACCTTATTTGTTAGCACATTTGTATAAAGTAACGAGTTTAAATAGGCTTGATATGCTTCATACCATTCTTTTTGGACTCTACTAATAGAAGCTTTAAGTTCCCACACATAAGGCATTTCAGGCATTTCTCTCAATAGATCAATAGCAAGAGTAGTTGCATCTCTCAGTTTTTTATCCCCCACATCCCTTGGTTGTGTTTCGGCCTCTTTAAGAAGCCGCTTAATTTTACACGCATTTATCAAAAAGCTTCGCGGCTTAAATCGCTTCCGGATCATGTCGCCTGTTGATATATACCCGCCTTCTTCCGCAACACAACTTAGAATATGTCTGAAATATGTCTCGAGCATTTTAGTGTTTTCGCGGCAATATCCTCCCTTTTCTATCATCTCCTTCATCATTTCATACATATCCTCCGGCACCGACAAGAATATACTTTCTACATTGGAATCTGCCGCGTTCAGAGTAACGAACATTTCCGCGATAACTCTGTCAGCCATCTCAGGGTGCCCTTGGGCTGTAAAAGCGGCTTTTACATGCGAAAACTCCACAAGCTTTATTTCCAGCTTCTTCCCGTCAACAAATTGCTTTGCAAAATCATAAAAAACATCTCCTTCTTTTAGAGAGACCATCCTATGTAAAAAAATTTCCCTATATGCATCTCTTACTGCATCTTCCACTCCCGCTAACGTTGACGTTACCCCAAACTCCGGTTCGAACGATAGAGACCTCACTTCTGTTGCACTCATATCCGGATTTCGACTCTGCTCTCTTTTTTTTAATAAAATGATTTCATATTGCCATCCTCCGCGCCCGTGAGTTTTTGAAAATCTTGAGACATTTTTATTTTCTTTTAATATCCCCTCAAACCAATTTATCATACGATTATTATCGTATTCAACTTCTCCTCGAACCGTCGTTATACCCGCTGAAAAGCATTTATCCAGGACACTTTCCACAAGCACCCGCCCATTACCCTGTTTCTGGATCTTTTTTTGTATGGCAAAGAAATGTATATTGCTTTCCTTTTCCAGCAGTGAAAGTATCGCGTAGCCATAGATTTCCTTGCCATTCTCAAGCAATATGATGTCGGCATCGGGCTGTTCGTCGAACATACCTCTTATCATTCCATCCCATTCACTCTGTCCTATTGATCTATTTACCGCAAAAATTCTGGAAAGTTGTTCAAATGAAAGCTCTTCAAATTTCATTTCCTTTATCTCGGCACTTGGACCGTTTTGAATATTTTTGGAAGCAGCGGGATTACCTCCGGTGGCAAGCATTTTACGCGTAAGTATCTGCCGCGTAAGATATGTCCCGATCTTTTTCTCAAGGACTGTATACTCCTCTTCGCCGCCTTCGCGAAAACGGAATGCCGCATCAGCAATCCTATGATTGAAATACCGTATTTTCTCCGCGCCCAGATCGATCGTGATCGAAGCGGTAAGAGGATCATATTCTATTTTTTGCGGAAGTTTAGTTTTGAATTCGTCGGGCAGATCTGGTGTGCTTTTGATCCTGTCGAGCTCTGAGTTCAACAAAGAATGTAATTCCGATACATTCTGGTTGCGGGGATCGTTTTCTATGCCGGACAAATAGAAGCCGAGATAGCCGGACAACATGTGGAAAAAGGAATCGTCAGGTTTCGGACCGGAAAAAACAAGCCTTGGTTGGAGAGTAGTTTTCGAAACAAAGTCAGAATCCGCCCACGTGATATTTTGCCATGTAAAGGCAATGATCACTACGGTGGAAATAATTTTAATAAATATGTTATATTTGTATTTTGTGCTCATGTTATATTAATTATCAAGTCCGCACATTATTTAACTTTTTATTAATATAACATCCTGGGTAAGTTTTGTCAATCCTAAAATCTAGATTTTTTTGATTTAACACAATGCTTGAAGACGTTGTCGCTAACCTATTATAAAAAAAAAAGAGTTACAAATGTAATTTTCTTTATTAGAAAAAATATTACATCCGTAACTCTTTATAATTATTACCGTTAGTAACAGCGTCTCGGTTAGACTGGAACCGCTTCGCTTGCCTGTTTCTCTTTTTCCTCGCTAAACTTCACCGAAACTACCTTCGAAACGCCCTTCTCTTCCATTGTAATACCGTAGAGAACATCCGCAAGTTGTATCGTCATCCTGTTATGGGTAATGATAACGAACTGCGACAGCTTGAGGAATTCCTGCAGTACCCGGCAGAAACGCACGATGTTCGATTCATCGAGCGGAGCGTCTATTTCGTCGAGGATACAGAACGGGCTCGGGTTCACTTTGAATATCGCGAAAATAAGCGCTATAGCCGTCATAGCTTTTTCTCCGCCTGAAAGCTGCATGATATTGTGTACTTTTTTCCCGGGAGGCCGTACAACAATGTCTATGCCGCATTCGAGGATATTATTCTCATCCTGGAGAATGATCTCACCCTTACCGCCGTTGAAAAGCATCCTAAAATAGTCGTTAAATTCTTTTTGGATCTTCTCAAAGGTCTCCATGAACAATTTTTTGGTCGTACGGTTTATCTTCGTTATCGCCTCAAGCAGTGACTCGCGGCTCGCGGCCAAGTCATCGCGTTGCTTCGTTAAAAAGGCGAACCTTTCCTGCAGCTCTTTATGTTCTTCCACGGCGCCGAGGCTA
>JAQUNB010000195.1 GCA_028717825.1 Candidatus Omnitrophota bacterium | reverse complement strand
GCTGATTATCTTTCATTTATGTTTTGGCCTATTGATCAGTCCCGCCTTGACTTCTTTCACGATCGACAAGATCAACAAGTGTTGTGGAACGAAAGTGGAGCTCGAAAGAGTAAATGTCTGGCCGCTCACATTATCTTTTTCACTAAAGAACCTTAAAGTATATAATCCCGACAAGGATGATGAACGGGTAGTTTATCTGAAGAATGTTTCGGCGCGAGTAAGCCCGATAGGTCTTCTTTCCAAGCGCTTTGTTCTGTCTTCTATTCGCGCCAACGGTGTTGAGATCAATATAGAGGGAGAGCCCGACGGTACTTTTAATATTCAGAAACTCGCCGAGGGTACCAGTAAAACCAAAGAGAAAAAAGGCATAAGCTTGTGGAAAGGGTTTGCGGGTAAAAAAGACTGGTATGGCAAGGTGTATGATCTTTTGACTAAAAAATTATCAAAGAAGGCGGTCGAAAAAGAAAAAGCCGAACGGGCGCAGGCGAAGAAGGTTACTAAAGAAATAACCGAACTACCCAAAGGAAGAAGAGTTTATTTTAAGACCTTGGCCGATAATTACATTTTTGAAATAAGAAGTTTGGAAATTAAGAATGCGGTCCTGAAACTGGCCGATGAAAACGGCAAAACTATCGAAATAGGTAAAGCTCGGATAGACATTGGCAGGCTAGGACTAGATCCAGTGAACGGTGTTAATATAGGGAAGGTTGATCTCTCGGGGGAAATAAAGAATGCGGGGCTTACTGCCGGGGCATTGGATGTTTTATTCGTCAAAAGTTTTAACGAGAAACGCGAGAGGACGGAATTCGACCTTAACCTGAAGAACGTTGACCTTGACGCAGTACGTTTTATTTATGAAGAATCTCTGCCGGTTGCCGTAAAAAGAGGAATTATCAGCATGAGATCAAAGACTATTCTGACAGACAATAATATTGATTCGAGGAACACGCTTTCTTTAACGAAACATGAACTTTATCCTAAATCGGGAGCGGTCACAGGATTTATTCCGATGCCTGTATTATGCGAGGCACTTAATGGCATCGACCCGGTAAAATTAAAGTTCGATGTCACGGGCACCTTAGAAAATCCGGAACTCAGCGGGTTTCAAAAATCTCTTATGGATCTGGTTGGACCGAGTGTGAAAAATATCGGTGAGAGCATGCTGAAAGGTAAAGCCTCGGAGGCCATAGGCGGGTTATTGGGAGAGAGCGTTTCGACTAAAAAAATAGACTCGCAAGAAGTTATTAATTCCGTACAATCGCTTTTTGGCGGTAAAAAAGAATAGAAAAAAACGGATGCGAACGACCGATCTTTGAATGTAATATTTCTTGCCGGAAGGATTAAGAGAAAAAGAGTTTTTTAAGAAAAATTTTTTATAGAAAATTGCGATAAAACCTTCTCAAAAGCCAGAAAACCCGGTCAAAGAACAGTCAAGCGTAAAAAACAAACTTTTTTGCGACTAACTATATATTGTGTACAACTTGACAAGCATATCAATATATGGTATTTTTTGTGTTGCCTTTTAGCGAAGGGCAAAATGAAAAGAGCAGTGTTAGAAATTAAAGGGATACCTTCTCTGTGCCAGTTAGGAAGCAGCTTTTGATGAGGAAAGAACAGAAAAGTATCAGTTATTGAAAAGGGATCAGGATATTTAGAATAGTTTGATCTTAGTGACGAAAAAAATTTTGGAAAAAAGACAAAAAAATGTGAAAGGATCTCAAGATGTATTCAACAGATATCAAATACGTGAGGAAAAGAGACGGAAGGCTTGAGCAGTTCGATCCTGTAAAGATCGAGAATGCTATTTTCGCGGCCGCGAAAGCGGTCGGCGGAGAAAACAGGGAAAAGGCTCGCGAAGTGACGCGGCAAGCTATCTCTTTTCTGGAAGTTCTGTATAAGAGCGACAGGGTCCCAACAGTTGAGAATGTGCAAGACCTCGTTGAAAAAGTCCTTATAGAGAACGGCCATGCAAAGACGGCGAAAGCGTATATACTTTATCGCGAACAACATTCCAAGTTACGCCAGACAAAAGCCCTTTTAAGCGACGCAGTCAACATGGTGGACAACTATATACAGCAAAAAGATTGGCGCGTTAAAGAGAACGCGAATATGGGATATTCGCTGCAAGGGTTGAATAATTTTATTTCAACAGCTGTGTCGAATAAATACTGGCTTGACCGGATCTATCCGAAGGAAATAGCGGAGAAACACCTCGAAGGTGATATCCACATACATGACCTTGGTTCGATAAGCGCTTATTGCTGCGGGTGGGACCTGAAAGATCTTCTTGTTCGCGGGTTCGGAGGCGCTTATGGTAAAGTGGAATCGGCTCCGCCCAAACATTTTAGGGTAGCGCTCGGCCAGATAGTTAATTTTTTCTATACTTTGCAAGGGGAAGCGGCCGGCGCACAGGCTTTTTCGAATTTTGACACGCTTCTGGCCCCGTTCATCTATTACGATAAGCTTACTTATAAACAGGTCCGGCAGTATATGCAGGAATTCATATTTAACATAAACGTGCCTACGCGTGTTGGTTTCCAGACGCCGTTCACGAATATAACAATGGACCTGACGATACCTGATATCTTTAAAAATGAGGCTGTCGTAGTCGGGGGAGAGGTAAAAGATAAAAAATACGGTGAGTTCCAACACGAGGCAGACATCATAAATAAGGCGTTCTGCGACGTGATGATTGACGGCGATGCGAAGGGGAGGATCTTTTCTTTTCCGATACCGACCTATAACATAACGAAAGATTTCAACTGGAGCAATCCGGATCTAAAAGGCCTCTGGGAAATGACCGCGAAATACGGTATCCCGTATTTTTCAAATTTTGTCAACAGTGACATGCACCCGGATGACGCGAGGAGCATGTGCTGCCGGTTAAGGCTTGATAACCGAGAACTTAAAAAGAGGGGCGGCGGGCTCTTTGGGTCCAATCCGCTCACCGGCTCGATAGGTGTGGTTACCCTGAATATCCCGCGCTTGGCGTATATGTCTTCGGATAAGAATGATTTTTACAGAGGGCTGGATGAGCTCCTGCGTATATCTAAAGAAGCGCTTGAGATAAAACGAAAAGTTCTTGAGCAGCTCACCGAACAGGGATTATATCCGTATTCGAGCCACTATCTGGCCGATATCAAAAAGCGGGGCGGTACCTATTGGGCGAACCATTTCTCGACGATAGGCCTCGTCGGCGTGAACGAAGGTTGTTTGAACCTTTTAAAAGAGGATATAAGCACAAGACGCGGCAAAGCTTTCGCGATGGAACTATTGAATTACATACGTGAACGAATGATGGATTTCCAGAAAGAGACGGGGCATTTCTTTAATCTAGAAGCCACGCCGGCTGAGGGGACCTCATATCGCTTAGCTAAGATAGATAAGGAAAAATATCCGGGGAT
>JAQUNB010000194.1 GCA_028717825.1 Candidatus Omnitrophota bacterium | reverse complement strand
TATATGTTCTTTGGCTTTTTTAAAATCATCGAATATTCTGAAAGCGGCGGTGGGAATGTCATATCCGCCCATAAGTTCTTTCGCGAAGATCTTGCTGGATTCCATTCTGCTGGCAGCATACGAGGGCCCGAAAACTTTTATTCCGCCGGCCTCCAGATCGTCCGTAATACCCATGGCAAGCGGCACTTCCGGCCCTACAATAACTAGCTCGATGCCCTTCTCTTTACAGAATTTTATGACCGTTTTGTGATCGACGATCTTAAGATCCACGTTTATCACCAGCGACGCCGTCCCGCCGTTCCCAGGTGCGCAATAAATATCTTTAACACGCTTACTTTGTTTTAGTTTCCAGCATAACGCGTGTTCCCTGCCGCCTGAGCCTATGACTAAAATGTTCATTTAAGCGCACCCTCTTTTTTATTTTGCATATTCTTAGCTGCGATCTAACTCTCTATTGTCATCCCCACATGTTCTTAGTGGGGATTTATTCCCCGTGTTCGTCATCCCCGCGAAAGCGGGGATCCAATAAAAGTTTTACAGATCGCCAGATTGTTTCATGCTTTTTCTGGATTCCTGCTTTCGCAGGAATGACGCCGGCGGAAAAGATTCCCGCTTTTCCGCCAAAGGCGGACCAGCCTCTAACTAGCACGGGAGTAACGTAAAGGTATCCTCTACACCAATTCCGTTTCGCGCTTACCGTTAACTATCTGCCCGATCACCCAGCTTTTTAGTTTAAAATCTTTTGCTAGGATCTTTTTTGCTTTTTCGGCTTCTTTTTTGGACAATACCAAAACCATCCCGATCCCCATATTGAGCGTCCGGTAAAGTTCTCTTTCATTTATTTCAGCTTTTTTAGTAACAAGTTTAAATACTTCGGGCATGACCCAACTGCCCTTTTTTATGACGGCTTTCACATTTTTAGGCAGTGTACGCGGGATATTGTCATAAAATCCGCCGCCGGTGATGTTCGCGGCACCTTTCACCTCAACACGCCGCATAAGCTCCATGAACGGCTTTACGTAAATAATGGTCGGTTCAAGAAGCAGTTTCGCGTGTTTTTTTATCTCGTTCTTACCGAAAATTTTTCTTATAAGAGAATACCCGTTGGAATGCAGCCCGCTGGAAGCGAGCCCCAGAACTACGTCCCCCTGTTTTATCTTTTTGCCGTTAATGACCTTTGTCCGATCAACTATCCCGACCGAAAACCCGGCTAGATCATATTCGCCTTTTGGGTACATCCCGGGCATCTCGGCGGTTTCGCCGCCCAAAAGCGAGCATTCCGCCATCTTACATCCTCTGATTATGCCTTCCAAAACCATTTCCCATATTTTGCCGTCGAGTTTCCCGGTAGCAAAATAATCAAGAAAAAACAGAGGTTTCGCGCCGCAGCATAAGACATCGTTAACGCACATGGCGACAAGATCGATGCCTATAGTGTCGTGTTTACCCGCTATCTGGGCGATCTTGAGCTTCGTGCCGACGCCGTCCGTCGAGGCGACCAGTAACGAATTCTTTACCCCGGACCTTGCCGGATCAAAGCATCCGCCAAACCCGCCTACCGAATCCATACTGCCGGGCACTCTTGTCGTGTCTATCCGTTTGCGTATTTTGTCGATAAGTTTATTGGCTTTTTCTATGTCGACGCCGGACTTTTTATATGTTACTTTCATTTTTCTCCGTTCTATAAAAATACTTAAAAGTTCTTTTATGAGAAGGTAGGGAACAGGCATGCCTGCTCCCTACACTTACCGAAATTGTAGGGAATGGTTTAAAACCGTTCCCTACACAAAAACACTCTCGATGACATCATTTTGCCGTTTATTAGATGGTTTCGACTTACTAAATTCCGATATTTTTGAATATTGTGTTAATGTGCCTTAAGTGATAATCCAAGCTGAAGCAATCGTTTATCTCTTTTTTTGTCATGTATTTTTTTATCTTATTGTTCTCGAGCAAGAGATCTTTGAATTTTTTGTTTTTCTCGTACGCCGTGAAAGCAGCCCGCTGAATGATATCGTACGCTTCAAGCCTTGTAGCGCCTTTTTTGATTAGTTCCAGCATAATGTGTTGTGAAAAGATAAGCCCGCCGGAGATCGTGATATTCTCGAGCATTTTTTTCTCATTGACGATGAGCTTGTCCATTAGGTCGGTCATTTTACTGAACATATAGTCCAGGAGCGTCGTCGAATCGGGAATGATTATCCGTTCGACCGACGAATGTGAGATATCGCGTTCGTGCCAGAGCGCTACGTTCTCTATCGCGGCTGTCGCATTGCCCCTTAATACGCGCGCAAGCCCTGTTATCCTTTCGCAAATAATGGGATTTCTTTTGTGCGGCATGCTTGAGGAACCTGTCTGACCCTTGGCGAAAAATTCCTGTACCTCGCCTATTTCGGTCTTCTGGAGACCGCGAACCTCGAGCGCTATTTTCTCGAGCGTCGCGCCGACTATCGCGATCATGTTCAGGTAATACGCGTGCCTGTCCCTCTGTATGATCTGGCTTGAAACACCGGCGCTTTTGAGGCCCATTTTTTCACACACATATTTTTCGACAAAGGGGTCCACATTAGCGAAGGTCCCCACGGAACCCGATATTTTTCCGACGGAGATCACCTCTTTCGCGCTTATGAGCCTTTGGATACTGCGTTCCATCTCGCGGTAATAAAGCGCCATTTTAAGACCGAAAGATATGGGCTCCGCGTGCACACCGTGTGACCTCCCTATCATCGGGGTCTTTTTGTATTTATGCGCTTTTTTCTTTAAAACTTCTTTTAGTTGTTCCGCGTCTTTTATGAGGATATCGGCGGCTTGGACCATCTGCGCCGACAGCGCCGTATCAAGGATATCGCTTGAGGTAAGGCCAAAATGAAAATATTTAGCGTCCGAACCGATGTTCTCGGAAATGTTCGTTATAAAAGCAACTACGTCGTGGTTGGTTTTGCCTTCTATTGTTTCTATGCGTTTTACGTCAAATTTCGCTTTTTTTCTGATATTCTCAGCCGCTTGTTTGGGTATGAGGCCCATTTCCGCGAATGCTGAACACGCATGGAGCTCCACTTCGAGCATCTTTTTGAAGCGGTTTTCTTCTGTCCAGATCCGGGCCATTTCGGGACGAGTATATCTTTTGATCATTTTTCACCTCTAAAGTTTGAAGCTTGTTTTTATCGCTTTTGCCGAAGTATAATTTATAGCATAGATAATATGGTGTGTCAACGGGGTTGGTGGGGATTGGCAGACTATAGACTAAGAACATATGTGGTATGTAGTGCCGGTGGGAACGAATTTTTGGCAGATGGCAGTTGGCGGTTGGAATTAAATGACAAATAACAAAATCCAAATGACAAATGAATCAGAATCCCGCACCGAAGGCGGGTCCGCCCCAGCCCAAGGCTGGTCAGCCTCTGGCTGATCTGGCGGAAAAATCC
>JAQUNB010000193.1 GCA_028717825.1 Candidatus Omnitrophota bacterium | reverse complement strand
ACTCCGAACGGATCACAAGATACGCTATCAGTATCGCCAAAAAAATGGCACTTTCCCAAGAGCGGGTTGAAGAAATAAAGAAAGCCGTTAAACTCCATGAATTGGGTAAACTGGGTGTCCACGATTGTATATTGACAAAACCCGGAAAACTGAGCTCCGAGGAATGGAAAGAGGTTAAAGCGCATTTCTTGGAAGGGGTCATGGTATTAAAACCTTTAAAGTCGTTGGGTGAAGTTATCAAAATAATTGAACAGCATCATGAGCGTTTCGACGGCAAAGGGTATCCGTGTGGGATAAAAGGTCAAGAGATCTTACTCGAGGCGCGTATTGTCGCGGTTGCCGATGCTTTCGGGGCCATGACGGTCGATAGACCTTATAGACCGGCACTTTCAGCAGGAGAAGCCATTGAAGAGCTTGGAAAAAACAGGGGAACCCAATTTGACCCTGCCGTGGTCGACGCTTTTATTTCTGTCTTCCAAGAAGACCCCACGATTGTTTAGCCGCCCATATTTTTATCTTTGCGCAACTTTTGGGATAGTTTGGAAAGTTTATCGGCGATAGACTGAAGTTCATCACCTTTTCTGAGGGTAAGGTCTTGAGAGTAATCACCACTCATTAATTTATCAATATAGTTCTCTATCCTGAAGATCGGTCCCGCGATCCTGTGAGAAAGGCGTATCCCTATATAGACAAATAGCGGAGTGAGAAGGAGGAGTCTTAATAAAAGGGCCATGTTTGCCGTGTGAAATATAGAGATGACCCTGCTCCGGGGGTAAATATTGGCTAGTTTCTCACCCAAAGTTATCCATGTTGTGTAATAAACCGTGTATCCGGCGATAGCCGCACCGAGATAAAGAAAAAGCAATATGTAAAGTATATATTTGATCTGGAACTTAGCCGCGACGAAATATTGCGTTCGTTTGTATCGTGTTTTCGCCATTATATCCTCCATGCTTTTTTATCTCTGATAAGATGTACGCCAGAGAGTGACATCTCTTTTTATTCTTATGAAAATATTCTTGCCGCGAGCGCGTAAAACTAATTTTTTAACTTCCCCCAGCGGCATGTGTAATGTTGATTTTTTCTGGATCTCGGTCACAATATCGTCTTTTTTAAGACCTGCTTTTTCGGCCGGTCCGGCGGTAAGTATTCTTTTGATGACCAACCCTTCCATCTCCGAGAATCCCAGTTCCGCTCCTAAAAGTGCCTCATAATTTTTGGCATTTTCAGGCAAAGGGAAAGAGTACAAACGGTCGATCGTTAATTGTATGTTCAAGATCGTTGGATCCAAAAGCTTTGAGATAACTTCTTTCGGCTGCATGTAACTTACGTTTTTACCCCAGACCGCCAAAAGGATATCGCCTTTTTTTAGATCGGCCTTTCCGGCGGGGGAATTAGGGGTTATCCCGGAAACTTCAAAAGACTCAGCCGAGTTCTTGATAGCTATGCCGAGGGTGTTTTTTATAGCAGTTTCTTCTTCTGTGAATTGGTGAGGCGCGACGACCAATATCCGACTGGGTCTTTCGGTTTCATTGTGCCGTCGAATAGTATCAAGTTTTACTTTGGCGTCTTCTTGGTTCATCTGATAAATAGCAAAATTAAGGCCATCCCGGGCTTTTTTATATTCAGGATTTATCTTAAGGGCTTTTTCGTAATAATAATATGCTTCGGGGTACAATCCGTTATCCGAATAAGAATCGCCGCGACTGACGAGATTTTGTTCTTCCAGATCATATATGACCCTTTGTATGTTGGACTTTAAGATCTTTTTCTCTCCGTCTACGGTAAGTATCTGTATCCGGTCGGCGTAGTCCTCCAGAATAACGCCTTTAATCGTCTCACCATTTTTAAGGTTGATCGTGTCCGAGAAGGAATACGTACAGGCAGAGAGGAAAAGGAGGAAAAATAGACATGATTTTACATATATTTTCATTAAAGGGGCTCTATTTTTCATTAGAATTTGTCCAAAATATGTCTTTGTTAAATATTTTTATATCCTAAGTTTACTATCTCTGGGCTTTTTAGGCAAGCGTGGAGTCTAATTTGTTTTGTATCTGGTCATTAGCACATGGCATATAGCGATTAATGACAAATCAATACCAAATATCAAGTCACAAAAAACGAGACTGCGGATCCTTGCCCGAGTTTTGATATTTGGATTTTTGATTTCATTTGTCATTTGGATTTTGTTATTTGTTATTTAATTCCAACTGTCATATGCAAAATGCCATCTGCAAAACATTTGTTTCCATTGCCACCATATACTATATACGTTCTTAAATCGGGTTGTCTCCATTAAAACCATATACGTTCTTAAGCTACACCGTCTCCGCAAGAACCAATTTTTTCCTTGCTATGTTCGGAAAAGTTGATAAAATATTGTAAATTGTCGTTTATCTTATGTAAAAATCTACCACAAAAAGGGGTTTAAAATGCATAGTTATAAGGAATTGGGACTCGTAAGCACGAAAGAAATGTATGCGAAAGCCATAAAAGGACAATATGCCATACCCGGTTACAATTTCAATAACATGGAACAGTTGCAGGCCATAATAACCGCTTGTATAGAAACAAAATCACCGGTTATTTTACAGGTATCTTCCGGGGCAAGAAAATATGCCAATCAGATCCTACTGATGTACATGGCAAAAGGTGCCATGGAGATGGTAAAAAACTCTGGTGTAAAACTTCCTGTGGCGCTTCATTTGGACCATGGTGATACTTATGAGTTATGCGTCTCATGCGTAGAAACCGGGTTCTCTTCAGTCATGATCGACGGGTCGGGTCATAGTTTTAAAGAGAACATCGAGCTTACCAAGAAAGTCGTGGCGTATGCTCATGCGCACGATGTTACTGTCGAAGGTGAACTGGGTGTCTTAGCTGGGATAGAGGATGAAGTAAGCCATGAAACCACGCATTATACCCGTCCCGAAGAGGTTGAGGAGTTCGTTGCAAAAACCGGTGTTGATAGTCTAGCTATATCTATCGGCACCTCTCATGGAGCTTATAAATTTAAAGTTAAACCCGGGGAAGAAGTCCCTCCGTTACGGTTCGATATCCTCGAACAAGTTGAGAAGAAACTTCCGGGTTTTCCGATCGTCCTGCACGGCGCCAGTTCCGTAATGCCGCAATATGTTGAGATGATAAATAAATATGGCGGAAAAATGGAAAATGCCGTCGGTGTTCCGGAAGATCAACTCCGAAGAGCAGCAAAGTCAGCCGTATGCAAGATCAATATCGACAGTGACGGGCGTCTTGCTATGACCGCAAAAATACGCGAAGTATTTGCGTTAAATCCCAAAGAGTTCGATCCCAGAAAATATCTTGGTCCTGCGCGCGAAGAACTCGTAAAAATGTATAAACATAAGAACGAGAATGTTCTCGGCTCGGCCGGCAAAGCGTAACTTTCGCGACGTACAAATATCATGAATAAT
>JAQUNB010000192.1 GCA_028717825.1 Candidatus Omnitrophota bacterium | reverse complement strand
TTACGGACGATCGACCTGCCCACGGCGACACGCTGACGCTGTCCGCCGGAAAGTTCTTGCGGTTTTCGTTGTAAAAGGGATTCCAGCCCAAGTATGGCCGCTGCTTCTTTAACGCGGGAATTTATCTCTTCTTTTGGATATTTTCTTAGTTTTAACCCGAACGCCATATTTTCATGAACGGTCATATGCGGATAAAGTGCGTAATTCTGAAAAACCATGGCGATGTCCCTGTCTTTTGCAAGGACATTATTGACGAGCCTGTCTCCTATATAGATCGATCCTTCGGAAGCGGCCTCAAGACCGGCTATGAGCCTTAAAGTAGTTGATTTTCCGCAACCGGACGGCCCCACAAGCACGACAAACTCTTTATCGTTCACGTTAAAGCTGACATTATTAACCGCCAAGACATTCCCGGGAAAAACCTTGACGACATTCCGCAAACTGACTTGTGCCATATTTCCGCCTTTTCGCTATCGCCTGCCGGATGCGCTTACCTAACCATTCTTGTTCTTACTTTCCTTCTCCGTTAAAGATTTACCGTTTTTGTTCATTTCAAAATAACTTATCAGATCGGAAAACCTTGAACGAAGATCTTTTCTGTGAACGATCATGTCAATAAGCCCGTGTTCCAATAGAAATTCCGAACTCTGGAAACCTTCCGGCAATTTCTGTCTTATGGTCTGCTGAATGACTCTGGGGCCTGTAAAACCTATAAGCGCCCGCGGTTCCGCAATAATAACATCACCTAAAGAAGCAAAACTCGCCATTACTCCGGCCATAGTAGGATTAGTAAGAACCGATATGAACAATCCGCCGCTTCTATTATATTTGTCAAGTGCGGCACTCGTTTTGGCCATCTGCATGAGTGAAAGCATACCTTCATACATACGCGCCCCTCCGCCGGAACCCGACACTATGATCAAAGGGATCTTTTCTTTATCCGCGAGCTCAATGATCCGTGTGATCTTTTCCCCGACCACCGACCCCATAGACCCCATGATAAAACTGGAATCTGTAGCCGCAAAAGCGACACGTTTGTCCTCTATCCGGCCTTCCCCTACTATAACCGCCTCTTTTAAGCCCGTAATTTTCTGATCTTTTTTTATTTTTGTCGGATAGTCACTCGGCCCTTTGAACTTTAACGGGTCACTGCTCTCCATATCTTTATATTTTTCCGAGAAAGATCCCGGATCCAGGATAGATTCCACTCGTTCGTAAACACCCATCCTGAAATGATAATTACATTTCGAGCACACTTTCAGGCTGTCATTGAGCGTTTTATTGTAAAGAAGTTCCCCACACTCGTGACATTTGGTCCAGAGCCCGCCGGGCATTTCCTTCTTCCCTGTTTTACCGAATATCGGTCTTTTGGTAAAAAAAGCCATTTTTTCTCGATTGGTTTGCCGGACAATTTTATCTCATAACTCCGGCTGTACTTTATAACTCGAACCTGTTCATTACAAGCCCCGTTAAAAGTTTGGGGTAAAAATAAGTAGATTTTTGCGGCATCATCTCTCCCAGTTCCGCGACGCTCCTGAGCTGCTCAACCTTGGTGGGATTAAGAAAAAAAGCGACCTTGTGACTGCCGTCTTTCACTAGAGAGACGCCTTGTTCCGGATTTTTAACGTAGGTGATATTTCCCTCAATATTACCAATTTTTAGGATCTTGGTCAATATGGCGAAATGCAGGATGCTTACATCAAGTTTTTTCCACTCGGCACTGCGTTTTTCCTCGATAAGACCCGTTATTACGCTCATGGAATTCGGCTCGATCATGTAATATTTTTCTCCGGTAAAGATACCGAAACCGACACTGTCTTTTTTGATCTTGCTTAGTTCTTTCATAACCTCGGCAAGATCTGCACATTCGGCAATTTTGAAATGTTCTTTTAATTTGGCAATGATCTCTTCCGAGTTTTTGTAGGGCAGGTTCTTTATAGCTCTGTGGGTCGCCATTATCGTGAGGTTGCTCGAGTCTATCATGTCCGCAAAATACATCATTATGTGATCAGCTGCGCCTTTATACCCGGGTTGCTTTTTCAAAAGATCCCTGTAATTTTTGGCGACTTCATACCTGTGATGCCCGTCAGCAATAAAAACTTTTTTTTCTTTCATTATGGAAACTATCGCTTCGACATCTTTTTTATCCGTTATGCGCCAGAGTTCGTTCAACTCGCCGTCCGCTTCGGCGCTGACAGCGAGGTTCTTTTTGTTCATGTTTTTATCAAGTATCTTTTTGACCTTGCCATTCTCATCATCAAAGATACAGAAGATGGGGCTTAAGTTGCTTTTAACTTCTTTTATCAAATTCATTCTGTCTTCTTTAGGCTTGGCAAGGGTAAATTCATGCGGCAATATCTCGTCACCGTACGTTTCGCCGATCTTCATCAGGCCGATGAACCCTAGCCTCCTATATTCTTCGCCGTTATAGTTATATTTTTGTGCGTAGATATAGAACGATTCCTCGTTGTCTTTAACAAGAACTTCTTTTTTTATCCATTCTTCCAGACAAAACCGCGCCCTTGTGTATTTATTGTTTGTATTGTTATCGTTATTCTGGTCTTTCCCTAGGATCAACCGGATAACGTTGTATTCATTTTTTTTGTGTAACTCATCCTGCATTTCAGGGGAGATCACGTCATAAGGCGGGGCAACAACATCTGAAAAATCACCATTGATCTTGCTTTTATTATACAAAAACCCTTTAAATGGTCTTATCTCGGCCATAGCATGAACCTCCCGAATGTTATCCCTACGGTAATTCCGAGGACATTTGATGCCGCATCAAATACATCCATCGTTCTCCCCGGGACGAAAAATTGAATTAATTCCATTAAAATACCATACGAGGCACACAATATCAACGTAAATGAGGAGCTTTTAAAAAAAGAAAATTTCACTGTGGAGCAAAAACTCCTGATCACCAATATCCCCAGAACTCCATAAGCCCCAAAATGTACGATCTTATCGCTATGGTGGACAGTATCAAGCAGGCTATAACTTAAATGAGGTAAAGTCGATAATATAAATATCATTGCCGCCCAAGCAAAGGAAGGAACCCATTTAACTACTACTTCGCGTACCTCGCGGTTGGTGATGCTATCCATTTTTATCACACCGTGAACACGGCCCTTCCTGACCACAAGGAGCGGCCTTGTCCCTTTTCGAGGATTTATAATCCGTCTGGTAGAATCCTTTACCTTTAAAAATTATCCCACTACCGGCGCTTATTAATTTCTTTACCGCGCCTCCGCATTTAGGGCATACCTTCACAGGATCATCTGTGATCTTTTGAAAAATCTCGAAAATATCTCCGCATTTTTCACATTCATACTGATAAGTCGGCATTTCTCTCCTTGAGTTCCATGGGATTACGCCCTTAGGATCTTTCTTTCATCTCGGCGATACGAAAACCTCGCTGAAGTATAATCCCCTTCGCTATC
>JAQUNB010000191.1 GCA_028717825.1 Candidatus Omnitrophota bacterium | reverse complement strand
TGCCTTCGTTTGTTTCCGTCGGAATGCATTTCTTCATTGTGTTTCTCCTTTCTTGGCGACAATAACGGTTTGACATCTGCTTCTATATGTTTTTACTTTCATTTTTGCCTTACGAAAAAACTTTTGGACTTCGGTGAAGGCGATCTTAGGATGATCATGACGATGTCCCTCCTGAGCGTGAACTTTCTCTAATATATGGGCTCCCCTCTTATTCATATCTACGATCAGAACCTTTTCTTTAGCGACCCGCGCCATCTCTCCGAGACAACGAACAGGGTCTTTCGCGTGATGTAAAAAGTTCACCGCCAAAACATAATCAAAAGCTCCATCCTTAAACTCAAGCCGCTCGGCATTCATGCTCCTAAAACGCACGATTTTTTCCACATGATAGTACTTTAGGATGGCTTTGGCAAATCGTTGAATCCGGCCGTCACTATCAATAGTTATAACCTTAAAACCTTTTCGAGCAAGGGTTAAAGCCATATACCCCATGCCAGTCCCTATTTCAAGAACACTTTTACCCTTTTTAAAACCTGCTTTTTTAAAAGCAAATTCCCGTTCTCTAATTATGTCATAGCCACACTTTTTGAACTGCGCCAACCTTTTGCGTAGATATGCAATATTTTCATTCATCATGCTCTCCTACAGTTACCGGCAAATCCACGGCCTCTCACATTGCCTCTTCCCTTGGCCCAACCTCTGTCCTGTAGGGCCCTATGAATGTCGGCACTCTTACATTTAGGACACTCTCCGGGTCTTCCCGCCCCGTACGGCAATGCCCATTCATGTTTACAATCATAACAAACAAATTTCCTCTCCTCCATTTTTGCGTCATCTCCCTCTATTTTTAACGCCTTGGCATTTATTATCGAATCGGCTATTTTTTTATGGGCTGATTCTATAATATTGCCAAAAGTCTGTCTTGAGATATTCATCTGCTTTGCCGCGTCTTCCTGGTATAGTCCTTCTAGGTCCGCGAGACGGATAGCTTCAAATTCGTCAATTGCCAAACTAACTTCCTTCAGTCGGGAAAGCGGGATTCCCCGGGGCTTGAAATAATCAGCTGATGGATTTCCGCAAACACGTCTGCATTTAAAAGGCCGCGGCATCATACCTCCTAAGTTATTGGCATATGCTAATAATATAGGCCAAAAAATACCCCCTGTCAATAACAATTAGCGGGGGATTCATTCTTTGTCTCTAACGTAATACCACGAAATTAAGCGCTGTGCCCACGATAAGACTGATACCCAACATGATAAGAGCGGATTTTATCAGATCTTTCAATCCTAATTCTTTCCATAAAATTATAAACGTGGCAATACATGGAAACGATATGGCCAGTAGTGTTGCCGCTATAAATAACTGTTTAGCTGAAAGCCCCAGCGGCGCAAGCATCCCCACCGCGACGTCTTTCCTTAAAAACCCGATAACCAAGGATACTATCGCTTCTTTAGGCAGACCGAATAAGCCGTGAATAACCGGAGCGGATATACTGGTTATAATATCAAACAGTTTAAAGTATAAGAGAATGTTAATAACCAAGACGCCTATTAAAACGATCGGCACTGCTTCGACTAAAAAACTTTTAATACGAAAATATAATTTTTTTCCCAGTATTGCCACGGGTGGAAATCTGTAAGGAGGAATCTCTAACAGGAATTCAGGACTATATCCGGGTAGTACACGGTTTAAAATTACACCCAATACAAGAATTATGGAGAACAATACCAGATACACTCCGCCTACATAAAAACCACCAAATGTACCCAATAGCCCAATGATCATCGCCTGCAAAGGAACACACGGCACGCCAATAGAGATAATAGTCGATGCGATAAACCTTTCTCGCTTTGACTCCAGAACGCGCGTCGACAATATGCCGGGGACATTGCAACCAAAACCCAAAAGTACCGGTATGATGGCATAACCATGCAAACCAAGACGGTGTAATAGATTGTCCAATAATATTGCCAGGCGTGGCAAATACCCTATGTCTTCTAAAAGGCTTAGGACAAAATAAAACGATATCACGTATGGTAATACCATACCGAATTCGATATAAGGGGCCGTGGTTAATACCCCCAATGATTGTTTAAAATCTATCTTACCGTTAACCAAATCACCGATTAACAAATGGAACAAAAAACTTTTTTCCTGCCAATGGATCGTCAATTTTTCCAACAAATTCTGGTATGTGCTGTAAAAAAACGGATCCGTTATTTTATTGATTATAAATTCGCCTATAAACCTGACGATTTTGAATGATACATATATGGCTCCTGATGCCATTAAGAGACCCGTCAAAGGCCGCACGGACGCGTCTTCTAACACCTCCCTCAACCTGTGATGACGATGTTCGAGATGCTGCACTTGCTCAATGATATGCCCTATCTCTTTCCAACGTTCCTCATGAGAAAGCTTCTCTCTTAAAACAGGTACCGTCTCTTTTATTCTATCGATCAATAATTTTATACCCACTCCGGTTACGGCACAGGTTGAGATCACCGGAATATGTAAGATTTCCTCCAGCTTCTTAATATCGATGTGAACTCCTCTGTGAACAGCATCGTCACACATATTTAAACAGGCGATCGTCGGGAACCCTTCTTCGATCAGTTGTAACGTTAAAAGCAAGTTTCTCTCTAAATTAGTTGAATCAAGTATGTTAACTACAACTATTTCGTTTTTCGGATATTCTTTTAACAAGGAAACGGCTACTTCTTCGGCGCTTGAAGTCGGTTCTAATGAATATGTTCCCGGTAAGTCTACGACTTCAACCTTCTCGTCTCTCAAACTCAAATAACCCTTGATGAGCTCTACGGTTGTACCCGGATAATTAGATGAAATTACGTGGACACCAGTAAGTCGGGAAAATACAACACTTTTACCTACATTAGGATTTCCAATTAGATAAATCTTCTTTATCATTCTCGCTCCAATATCACCTTAGCCGCCACGCCGTGTCCTAAGGCAAAATTACTTCTGCCTGACTTGATCACTATGGGCCCTCGTAGTCCGATATGACTGAGCTTGGTAACTTCTTTGCCTACATACACTCCCATGTTCATCAGCCTCTCCTGCAAGTTTGTCCCTCCCAAGATCTCTATAACCTTGCCCTTATGATTTGCCTTCATTTGCACCAAAGATATTTTCTTCATTTTTTCACTTGCACCTGTCCTCCTTCGCCAAGCACGAAAGCTGCTCGGCAAAGGAGGGTTCGGCTTCCTTTTTGCTGATTTTTGTGGGGTTTTCGGGAACGGTCCTTTTGATGCCAGCCCGTGAGTCAATAATAGTACGGCGCCTTATGGCTTAAAAAAGAAACACAGCGACCGCGACTACGGTCGAAAAAAGCCCGTCTGATCCGATAACCGCCGTTTGTGTAACGTTCGTGGCACGCACTATCTTGTCGCTTAATTGGTATATCTGTTTATTCTCATCCCACGATTTCTGTTCATCAAACTCT
>JAQUNB010000190.1 GCA_028717825.1 Candidatus Omnitrophota bacterium | reverse complement strand
CTGAGGATGATTTTCAGTCCATCTTATAATCTTTTAAAGGGATATCTTTATAAAACATTCATGAACATTTTATACCACAATGTTGATTTTTTCCACGCGAGCGGGGGAAGCTTTGACGGCAAATATTGGATCGATGACGCAGACATTTTTTCCATGTGGAAGAGAAATAAGGGCATAGGGGCGAGCCCATATTAACTTCTATTTTTTTTTACAAAAAAAGTATTGAAGTAAATATAGGAAGAGTATATAATACTGACTTTATTGAACGCGCATGTAAAATCAACGCGTGAAAAATGGGTTAACTATTTAAAATTTTATCATGAAATCGAAGGAGGGTGTTATGGCAATAAAGATAGGGATCAACGGGTTCGGAAGAATAGGAAGAATGGTGTTCAGGATCATTGAGAAAAGGGACGATATGCAAGTCGTTTCCATTAACGATCTTACCGATGCGAAGACGCTGGCGCATCTGTTAAAATATGACTCCGTTCACGGTAGATTTGATGGGACAGTCGTAGCAAAAGAGAACAGCATTGTGGTCGATGGCAGAGAGATACAGATAACGAGCGTAAAAAATCCCGCAGAATTGGCTTGGGCCAAGCTTGGCGTTGATGTTGTCATCGAATCAACCGGCGTTTTTACGAAGAAAGAACAGCTGGATATGCACATTAAGGCCGGAGCGAAAAAAGTGATATTGACGGTACCGGCAAAAGATGAAATTGATAATACGATCGTTTTGGGTGTGAATAATGCGGCTCTCAGAAATACAGATAAAATAGTTTCGAACGCTTCGTGCACAACTAACTGTCTGGCTCCGATGGTGAAAGTTCTTCATGACAAATTTGGAGTAAAGTATGGTCTTATGACCACGGTGCACGCGTATACCAACGACCAGAAGATATTGGATCTGCCGCATAAGGACCTTCGAAGAGCCCGCGCCGCGGCCGAAAGCATTATACCAACGACGACCGGCGCCGCTAAGGCTGTCGGAAAAGTTATACCTTCGCTTGCCGGGAAATTAAATGGTATGGCGATGCGCGTTCCCGTCAAAGATGGGTCCGTAGTTGATTTTGTTGCTGAGGTTGGGAAAGAAACGACCGCCGAAGAAATAAACGCCGCGATGAAAAAGGCCGCCGAAGGCGAACTCAAAGGCATATTGGAATACACAGAGGACCCGATAGTTTCTTTTGACATTATCGGCAATCCGCATTCTTGCATTTTCGACGCGCTTTCCACAATGGTCATAAACAAGACCATGGTGAAGATCGTGGGTTGGTATGATAATGAGTGGGGCTATTCCAATAGAGTCGTCGATCTCGTTAAACTGGTTGGTTAATAAGGAAGAGAATCCGAAAGGGTCATTACTCGATGGTCTCCTAAAAGATACCGAGTAATGACCCTAATTACTTGTTAGTGTGTTCGTGAAAAGAGTAATATCTTTAACGGAGGTAACTGATGAAAAAAACACTTAAAGATGTACAGTTAAAAGGTAAAAGGGTCCTGATGAGGGCCGATTTTAACGTTCCCCTTGATGATAAACGCAATATTACCGACGACAGCAGAATAGTCGCGGCGTTGCCGTCTATCAAATATGTTCTGGAAAATGGCGGAAAATTGATCTTGATGAGCCATCTCGGCAGACCGGACGGAGATTATGATCCGGAATTTACTCTTGGCCCGGTCGCGGAAAGGCTCTCGACGCTTCTTAAAAAAGATGTCAAGAAACTCGACGATTGCGTAGGCGAGGATGTCGAAGAAGCGGTAAACGCCATGAAAGAAGGCGATGTTATCATCTTAGAGAATTTACGTTTCCATAAGGAGGAAACAAAGAACGAACCGGTGTTCGCGAAGAAACTCGCCTCTTTAGGCGATGTTTTTGTAGAAGACGCTTTTGGTACTTGTCACCGCGCGCATGCTTCCACTGTAGGGGTTACGCAATATCTGCCGAGTGTCGCAGGTTTTCTTGTGCAAAAAGAAATAGAATATTTCGAAAAAGTAACAAAAGATCCGGATAAACCGTTTTGTTTATTGCTCGGCGGGGCGAAAGTGGCCGACAAGATCCCTGTTATCGAAAATATGCTCGGTAAGATCAACTATCTGCTTATCGGCGGTGCCATGGCATATACTTTTCTAAAATCGAGGATGAAGGGTATAGGTGCCTCAAGGGTCGAGAATGATATGTTAGATACTGTCGATAAGATATTCAAAGAAGCAAGCAAACAGAACGTCCGTATATTCCTTCCAAAAGACCATGTTGTCGCGAAAGAAGTTAAAGAAACGGCCAAACGGAAGCTTGTCGGAGAAGATATTCCGGATGGTTGGATAGGGCTCGATATAGGCCCCGAAACAGTGAAGTCTTATGAAGAGATCCTAAGAGAATCCAAGACCATAGTGTGGAACGGACCAGTTGGATTGTTTGAAATGAAACCGTTCTCCAAAGGGACGAAAGAACTGGCGAAATATATCGCGAAACTCGATGCCACAACTGTTATAGGCGGCGGAGATACGGCGGCTGCGATAAACCAGATGAAGCTCGCGAATAAAATGTCCCATATGTCGACCGGAGGCGGAGCGTCGTTGGAATATCTTGAAGGTATAGAACTGCCGGGTATCGCGGCATTGAACGATAAATAAAATTCAGTTATCTGTCTGAAGCGGAGACACTCAATCCTGAAAGGAAAAGAAATGAGAATACCAGTAATCGCCGGCAACTGGAAGATGTATAAAGACGTACGTGAAGCTGTTGAATTGGCAAATGATATAAAAAGAGAAGTTTATAACGTCGACAATGTTGAGATCGTCGTTTGCCCTCCTTTTGTGGATCTTGGCGATGTCTGTGAGATGCTGGATGAAAGCAATATTCTTGTGGGTGCCCAAAACTGTTACTGGGAAAAAGAAGGGGCATTTACCGGGGAAGTCTCTATCCCGATGTTAAAGAGCATAGGGTGTAAGTATGTCGTTATAGGGCACTCCGAGCGGAGACAGTTCTTTGGCGAGACAGATGAGACAGTAAATAAAAAAGTTGCCGCATGTATAAACGGGGGTCTTATACCCATCATGTGCGTCGGAGAAGTACTGGCTGAAAGAGAAGCCGGCAAGACGTTGGACGTCGTGAAAAAGCAGGTGAGCGGCGGACTTAAAGGATTTAACGAAACTTTCATAAGTACTCTTATCATTGCGTATGAACCCGTGTGGGCAATAGGGACCGGCAGGACCGCAACCCCGTTACAGGCACAGGAAGTTCATTCCATGATAAGGGATCTTCTGTCAAAATTGTATTCAAAAGCGAAAGCTGATTCCATCCGGATCTTGTACGGGGGAAGTGTTAAACCGGATAATATTGTGGACCTTATGAAACAAGGTGACATCGACGGAGCGCTTATCGGCGGGGCGAGCTTGAAATCAGCGAGTTTTGTTGATATAATCAGATCGACTTCGGGGCTTCGTTCCGGAAAAAAATAATTAAAAGGATGAAAAATGTACATATTTT
>JAQUNB010000189.1 GCA_028717825.1 Candidatus Omnitrophota bacterium | reverse complement strand
TTATATCACCCGTGATACAGGTGCTTATATTCGGTTATGCGGCAACTACCGATATCGATACCGTCCCTTTTGGGATATATGACCTTGATAATACGAAGGATAGCCGTGACCTTGTCCGTGAATTTACATATTCGAAATATTTTGTTCCGAAATATTATATTTCAAATGATGAACAACAAAGGAAGCTTATCGACAAATCCAGTATAAACACGATATTGCGCATGAACCGCCAGTTCGGGGACGATCTGAACGCTAAAAAAGGCGCGGAAGTACAGCTTATACTTGACGGAACGGACTCCAATACGGCACAGGTCGTTCTGGGTTATTCCACAAGTATCATCAATAGGTATGAATATAAAATGCTCAGATCGGAATATGGTTTTAGTGAAAACTCTCAAGGGATACCCTACATCGATCTTCGCGACCGGGCGTGGTTCAATGAAAATCTTATTTCGCGGAACTTTAATTTACCCGGGGTCATCGCCATGATCGTCACAATAATGTCGCTGCTTCTTTCGGCAATGGCGATAGTGAGAGAAAAAGAGATAGGAACAATGGAACAGCTTATAGTAAGCCCCATTAAGCCTATTGAGCTTATATTGGGTAAGCTTTCGCCTTTTGCCGTCATTGCGCTCGCGCAAGTCATCATGATCACCTTGGTAGGTGTTCTCTGGTTCCACGTTCCTATTAGGGGGAGCTTGGTGCTCCTTCTTTGCGCGACCATGGTTTATCTATTGACCAGCCTTGGTATAGGGCTTTATATCTCCACACTTTGCGCGACACAGCAGGAAGCGATGATGTCGGTTTTTCTGTTCTATTTCCCGACGGTTTTGCTTTCGGGGTTTGCTTATCCTGTAGCAAATATGCCGCAGGTTATCCAATGGCTTACGGTGATAAACCCGCTTAAATATTATCTGGTCGTCGTAAGGGGCATATTTCTTAAAGGTGTGGGGATAAATGTGCTTTGGTATCAGATCCTGCCGCTTTTTGTGATCGGCGTTACCGTTCTTGTCCTAAGCTCGCTCAGATTCCGCAGCAGGCTTGGGTAAACATAAAAGATTATTTTGGTTTTTTGGATAGGTGGTATTTCGCGCGCTTAAACAACCGAATAAAACAAATTATTTCCAAAAGTACACAGGGAATGCCTCCTGTTTAAAAGAAAGAACTACGTGGTTTTGATATATTTTTCACAATAGCTAGTGAACCTTTCGATTGCAAGGCAAAATTTTATATGGTATATTGAATTTGAGCAAATTTATCAAATAATGGGTCTGGAAGAAAAGATTTCCGGAGGTTAAAATTTAAGATGGTCGGGCCGCCATCTGTCTCAAGGACGGGTGGCGGTTTTTTTATTTCCACGCAATAACTTATTAGGAGGGATGAGGACGATATGAAAAGAATGCTGTTATTCATCTTGCCTATTCTTATTATAGTATCAGGAGCATTTACTGTTTTTGGGATACTTCAAGTTCGTTTTGAGGAAGAGAAGCTCATAGACGATCTTAAACGCAAATCACAGCATATTGCCGAAGGTATGGAGCTTTCGGTAAAACAAGCGCTTTTGATGGATGATGTCAAAAGCGCCAACTATCTTGTGCAAAAATTCGAAACAAGAGAGAGGCTTCAGGGCTGTGTCATTTACAATAAAGAAGGTAATATTCTGGCCGTCACCAAACGACTCAGCGATTGGGAAGAAAAAGATAAGTCTTATATAGAGGACCTGATAGCGAACAAAATTCCAAAGGGGAGAATGGAGAAATTTAAGGAACATACGGTTTACAGTTATATTTTACCGATAACTGATAGTGAAAACAACATTCAAGGTTTAGCCGAAGTTATACAGGACACATCATATGTGTTTATGCGGCTGGCCGAGATTTGGAAGCGGATAAGCATTACACTGGCTATTCTTGTTGTGCTGATATTTGCTGCTTCGATTTTTCTTCACAGGCAAATTTTTGCTCTCCCTGTTCAGCGACTTACGGAGTGGTTTAAACATTTTCAAAAAGGCGAGATAGATGAAAAACATCCCATAAAAGAGAAGGGAGAACTCGGCAAGCTTGCCAGCGAAGTTGAGCAAGTCGCGTTGAGTTTACGGGTAGCCCGCAGGACAATTTCTGAAGAAGCAACTGTGCGCCTGGAAAAAGAAGAGAAATGGACGGAGGCCAAACTGAAAGACCTTGTCCGATCAAAATTGGGCGAAAACGCTTTATTCGTAGTCTCCAACCGGGAGCCATATATGCATGTGGCAGATGAAGCAACCGGAGCGGTCAAATGCATTAGGCCGGCAAGCGGGGTTGTTACGGCGATCCATCCGATCTTATGTGCCTGTGGAGGGACATGGGTCGCTCATGGCGCCGGTAATACTGATAAAAATTTTGTAAATTCAAAGAACAAACTTGGTGTTCCACCCGAAGATAATCGCTATATCCTGAAAAGGGTTTGGTTAAGTAAAGAAGAGGAAAGCGGGTACTATTATGGCTTTTCAAATGAAGGTTTATGGCCGCTTTGCCACAATACACATACAAGGCCCATTTTTAGGGAATCTGATTGGCAGACCTACAAAGAGGTAAACCAGAAATTCGCGGATAGTATTTTAGAAGAACTTCCGTCAAAAGAGCCTTTTATATTTATCCAGGATTATCATTTTACGCTGCTAGGGAAGATGATAAAAGAAAAACGTCCCGATGCCACGATCGCGCTTTTTTGGCATATTCCTTGGCCAAATCCGGAAGCTTTTTCGATTTGCCCCTATCATAAGGAGATCCTTGACGGCATGCTCGGATGCGATTTGATCGGGTTCCATATTCAAAACCACTGTAATAATTTTCTTGATACCGCGAATAGACTTCTTGAATCGCGTGTTGATACAGAAAAGTTCAGTGTCGTGTATTTTGGTAAAGAAACTTTTGTGAAAGCTTTTCCTATTAGCATAAATAGTCATGCAAATAATACTATGGAGTTAGACAGGGTAGATCAACAGATAGCAAAAATTAAAAAGGAATTTAATTTAGAAAACAAGATCATCGGTGTGGGTGTGGATAGAATCGATTATACGAAAGGGATAGTGGAAAGGGTGCTTGCGATAGATAGGTTTCTGGAAAAATATCCTGAGTACAAAAAAAGATTTGTTTTTATTCAACTTGCCGCACCGAGCCGTGTTCACATAAAACGGTATCATGATCTCATGGGCGAGATCGATGAACTTATCGAAACTAAGAACTGGAAACACCTGGACGGTAGTTGGAAACCGATCCTTTACCTTGAAAAACACTTTTCGTCCGATGAAATAGCCCCGTTCTACCGGCTTGCTGATTTTTGTATCGTTAGTTCGCTACATGACGGAATGAATCTTGTTGCAAAGGAGTATGTGACAGCGAAAAAAGATCTGCCGGGAAATCTTATCCTAAGCCAGTTTACCGCTTCGGCGAGAGAATTGACCGATGCTATCCCGATCAATCCTTATTCCATAGAAGATTTTGCCGAAAGCATAAAATT
>JAQUNB010000188.1 GCA_028717825.1 Candidatus Omnitrophota bacterium | reverse complement strand
ATACGGCCTTTCTTTCTCGCCTTCGAACTTCGGCAGGACCACCATGTAAGAAAGCTTATTCTGCTTCATGAGGTCCGTTAAGCCTTCGGTGTGGTATCCGCCGGTGATTAGCGCCGCCACGTGCTTTCCTTCTTTCCTCATCTCGTTTATCGTGTTCTCCAATATGGCGTTATTTCTTTTTTCGGCGTCGCGGTAGAACCTTAGCGCCGGTTCCACATCGCCGAAAACCTTATCCAACTCATAACCGCTCGAAATGGGCACTTTGTATTTCACACACATCTCTTTAATTAACGCGGCACACTCTTTTGCGTTGAACTTTTTGTAATTTTCCTCGATATAGGCGCTGTCATTATTCGTAAGTTCCATGCTGTAGAGCCGGCGGAGCATACTTACCATTTTTCTAAGGTCATAAAGCGCTTTTTCGTCGTTATTCTGGTACAAATTTCCGCGCACTTTATCCTCGAAAAACTCAACTTCGTGATAAAGCTGAAATAGCTCGATAGAGTTATAGACGGTTACATACCTGGTGAATTTGATCAGGTTCGGATAATTGGCAGGGTCTATATTTTGTTTCTCCGCTAGCGCGACAAGGTAATTATGAAAATCAGCCTGAGAGATCTTGTTTTGCTTAAAAGCCACGGATTTAAGGACCAGCGCCTCAAGACCCGCTTTGTCAAGCTTGCCGCTCAGTTCGTCGATAAGGTTACGCCTTTCGAGGTTCGCTTTATCAAAATCGATAGTTTTTTCTATCTCGATGGACTCAAGTAATTTCTGGATCTCTTTATAATCCGAAAAATCCCCTTTTCCGGCGGCAAATTTATTTATTATCTTCCAGTAATCCGTAAAAGACAGCTTCCCTTCCCTGTGGTTTCTGGCACTTGCGTTGAGCTCACGTAACGGTTCAGAGCATATTATCTGTTCAAGGCTATCCATCTGGGAGAGGAGCTTATCGATGTTCTCGACGCGTTCCACCCTTTCAGCCGCGACGGCGCGGAAGCTTTCCAGATTCGCCTGATAAAGAGCTTCGTTATCGACACCAAATAAAGTAACTTCCTTCTCGTCACGTGTGATCGTAAAAAACTCGCCGGCGCTCATCAGGCCCTCGCGCATAAGGTAACGCGCGGTATTCTCCCTGATCTCTTTATGCGGGAATGTCTTTAGAAGAGATGTATCGATCTTGCCGCTTGAGCCTTCAAGCGCGATAAAGCTCAAGTCATAGTTCGTCACAAGCGAGTCGAGCAGGTTAACGATCGAATATTGTGCGGCCAAAGAAGAATGGGCGTCCTGGATATTGATCACAACCTCATCGCCGCCGTTAATTACAGCTTCTTCCTTTTCAGCCAAGTCATAAGGGATATTGATATCTGGGGTATTGAATTTTGTGGGATACTGTGCGACATACGGACGCGCCTCGGCCCATACGGGTTTACCGTCTTGCGACCAGCCTACTTGGTCATTAAGGAATACAACAGAAAGAACAACGCTCACTATTTTCAGCAACAGCTTGTGGCGGTTCTTCCATTCCGTTATTCCGGGAATAGTATCATCTTTGTCTACTATATTCTGACTGTTTTCTATTTCACGGTTCAAACGATCTTTGGAGTCAGCGATAGTAGCCGTGATTCTATCCGACCTTTCCATGTCAACCTTCCTGTTTGCTTCTCTTTTACCCAACCTTTGTTTTTTCTTAACATATATATTATATCATTTAATAAGCTTAAGTCAATACTTTTCCCTTATATTTCTTTAATGTGTATATATGCAAAAAAAATAGGTGTTTTAGAGTTAACATTATCCAATGATATGCGACACATTGGAACGACGTTTTAATGAACAGCACAAAAACATATTTCACACACGATATTCTAACTTTTTTGTATATTAACCTTACCTTATTATACCAATAAATCACATTAATTAAAACAAAAAATATCTAAATTTTTTCATACCTAACATTTTGAGGAATCATCAAATTAAAATCTCTTTAGGCGGGGGAAAAAGCGAACAAAAATTTAAAGGGCAAACGAATATCATCGTTGCGTGGCTGTAGTGAACGGTCGCGACCGTTCACTACTATAAATTTACACGATTATCGACGGTGACGTAATGTAGGGAAGGGTTTGAAACCCTTCCCTACAACCGTTTTGCTACGCAAAAAGCGATTGTCGGTTGCTGCGATAATTATGAAACGTAGGGAACGGGCATGCCTGTTCCCCACAAAAGTGAAAGTACATTATTTCCTATGAAAAAGAATTTTTGTTTTCTAAGAAAAAAGAGCTAAAGGCCCAAATTTATTGCTTGATGAGAAGAACAACTAATAGAAGGAACAAAGTAATAGAGATCGCGCCGCAGACGATCCCTACTATTTTACGGAACTGATGGAACATAGAAAAGATCGCCGGCACTACCACAAGCGTAAGCGGCGTAGCAAAGATCAATCCGCCCATAACCGTTATGGCAAGCGGGTTCCAGAGATTAGACCCTTCACTGCGGTCGATCGCCATCGGTAATAGCCCAATGATCGTCGTGCCTGTTGTCATAAGAACCGGTCTTAATCTGTCCCTTGCCGCTTGAATTAAAACACGAAAAACATTTTTCCGGGTTGTAAGCAGATAATTGGCGTGGTCCACAAGTATTATCCCGTTCTTAACAACAAGTCCGGCAAGCATCATCATACCGATAAGTGCGCCCATACCTATCGCCGTCCCGGTCATATATAAGGAAAAGATAGCTCCTATCGTGGCCAACATGACCGTAGCGATAATTATGTACGGCTGCACATATGATTCGAACATCGACGCTAGAACTAAGATTATCAAAATGATTATGACAACTATGGTGAGCAAAAATTCTTTCTGCGTTTTTAGAAGCGTCGGATAATCTCCGCCTATCTCATAAAAATAATCTTCCGGCATTTTTATGTCCTTGACCTCTTTCTTCAGGACCTCGGCGGCTTTTCCGAGCGGAAGTTTTCCGATATTTGAACTTACCTGTATCATCCTCGCTTTGTTCTTTCTCCAAACCTCGCTCGGTCCAAGGCTATACTCAAAATCCACAAGCTGATCGAGGACGACGCTATCGCCGTCAGTTTTAGCCATATACAGGTTATGGATATCTTTTACCGTACGGCGGTCCTTTTCCTGCAAACGCGTTATTGTCTCAACTTCGGACGCTTTCGTGTGATACATCGTCGCCCGCACGCCCCTGACCTTGGCATGTACAAGGTCCGCGACATCTTTGGTCGAAAATCCGAAATAAGCGCTTTTCTTCTTATCAACCCTGAGATCCAACTGGGGCCGGCCCTCCCTCATCCTGATCTTGGTATCTGTAAAATACGGGATCTTGCCCATTTTAGTCGTAAGCGCTATGGCAATTTCCCTGAGCACCTCATATTCATAGCCATAAACGTTCAAGATTATCTCTTTCGTCCCTATCTCCTGTTCTTCCTCAAAATAAATAAAGGCAGGCTGAAATTTCTCAACCTTGGGCCTTACGCTGTCTA
>JAQUNB010000187.1 GCA_028717825.1 Candidatus Omnitrophota bacterium | reverse complement strand
GATAATTATGGATCTCTGGAAAAAGGCTTTAGCTCTTCTTCAAACCGAGGTAAACGATCAGGTTTTTACCGCGTGGTTTTTACCCATTCAGTTCGTTTCTGCCGACAGCGACAGCATCTGTCTCGGGATTCCCAATAAGTTTTTCGAGAACTGGATAAGAGAAAAATATATCAGCTTGATCACGACCGCGATCGCCCAAGTCTCCGGAAAAAATTTATCCGTTAAATTTAAAATCGTCGATATCCCGTTTACAAATCCGGCCCAAGACGCCGCGGCAAAAAAAATACCGGATCCCGCCGGTGTTGCCGAACCACGCAAAAATAACAGCGGGGGTTTTTCTCCGGATCCCGAGAAAAGATCTCCCGACAAAGAGCAGCACAGCGGATGGCTTAAATCGGTTTTTGCCGGGACGCGCCAGCTTCCGGAAAGCCGATATAAAGAACTTGGCTTCAAACAGAATTATACTTTTGATAATTTTGTTGTCGGCTCAAGCAACAGGTTCGCGCATGCCGCGTCTCTGGCTGTCTGTGAAAAACTTTCAAAAGTTTACAATCCGCTTTTCATTTACGGCGGTGTCGGGCTCGGCAAAACACATTTAATGCAGGCGATAGGACATGAGGTGCTGAAGAATTATCCGCGTGTAAAGGTTTTGTATATTTCAAGCGAAGAGTTCACCAATCAGCTTATTGACGCCATCCGCACAAAAACCACCGCGAAGTTCCGCGGTATGTACAGGAACGTTGACGTCCTCTTGATAGACGACGTGCAGTTCATCGCGGGGAAAGAATCGACTCAGGAAGAATTTTTTCACACCTTCAACGCGTTGCATGACGCGCACAAACAAATTGTTTTGTGTAGCGACCGCTCCCCGCAGGAAATACCCAATCTGGAGGAGCGCTTGGTGTCGCGTTTCGCGTGGGGCCTGATCGCCGATGTGCAGCTTCCGGATTTCGAGACCCGTATCGCCATAATGGAAAAGAAGAGCGAAAACGAGGCCATCAAAGTACCGAAAGAAGTTCTGTATTTTTTAGCGGAAAACATTAAATCAAATATTCGCGAAATGGAGGGCGCTCTTATACGGGTCGTCGCTTATGCGAAACTTTCTAATAAAGAAATTTCCGTTCCTCTAGCAAAAGATGTTTTGCGCGGTATGCTCTCCGCGGAGGAAAAAAAGATCACGGTAGACCTGATACAAAAAGTTGTTGCGGATTTTTTTAATATCGCTCTCTCCGATATGAAAACAAAAAAACGTTCCCGTTCTTTGGCTTATCCGCGTCAACTTGCTATGTATATTTCTCGGGATCTGACGGGACATTCCTTGCCGGATATAGGCGGTTTTTTTGGCGGCAGGGACCACACAACGGTCATGCATGCGTGTGACAAAATAGGTAAGGAAATACAGGCGAACGACAAAACTCGTAATCTGATTGAAAAGCTTGTTTCTTTGATAAAAAAATAACTGTGGATATTGTGTGGATAAGTAAGGCTGTTTCCTAACACCTTATACACACGAATCCCATCTTTGTCCACAGGTTTCTAGGCGGTTAAGTGTTTATATTTGAACTAGTTACAAACATATCCACAGTTTTTATGTGTATTATTACTAAGATTACGGCTATGATAGATACATTCTAGTACTCTTAGAAACGTTTTTAAATGCAGGAGGTTTTATGGAAATAAAGATCACAAAGGATGCATTATCAAGCGGGATACAAATAGTCCAAAACGCTGTTTCGCAAAAAAGCAGTTTACCTATATTAAGCAATGTTCTTGTTGAAGCTGACCAAAACGAGCTGAAACTTACAGCGACGGACTTAGATATAGGTATGTGCGCGAGTATCCCGGCGATGGTAGAACTCCCCGGGGCCATCACAATACCGGCAAAAAAATTCTTTGATATAGTAAGAGAACTCCCGAACGACAGCGAGATCGGGATATCGATGAAAAAAAACAACTTCGTTACAATAAAAAGTGCGAAGGCGCAGTTTAAGATCATCGGACTGCCCAAAGAAGAGTTCCCGCAGCTTCCGGTGTTTAAAGATCAAGACGCTATAACGATCGAACAAAAAGCGCTGAAAGATATGTTGAACTTAACTGATTTTGCGATCAGTAAAGATGATACAAGGTATGTGCTTAACGGCATCCTTATGGTGACAAAAGGAGATCAAATACACACCATAGCTACGGACGGCCGAAGGCTGGCTGCCGCGAATAAACAACTCGCTAAAAAAACCTTGGTTGATAGAAGCGTCATAATCCCGATAAAAACAGTGCAGGAAGTAAAAAGGATATTAGGGGACACCGGAGAGCTAACAATAAAGTTCAGCGATAATCAGATACAATTTTCTTTCCCGACATGTTTTATTTTATCGCGCCTGATCGAGGGAGAGTACCCGAATTACAAAAAGGTCATACCTGAAAAATCCGATAAAGAAATAAAGATCTCGCGGGAAGATTTTTTGTCGGCAGCGAAAAGAGCGAGTATTTTCACCGATCAAGATTCGATGGCGATAAGGCTGAGTATAAAAAAGAAAAAAATGACCGTCTCGAAAAACACACCATATCTCGGGGAGGCACGCGAAGAACTTGATATCGATTATAGCGGCGAGAACGAGCTTGAGATCGGCTTTAATCCGCGGTATCTAATAGACGTATTAAGAAATCTTACAGAAGAAGAAATAGTATTAGAGGTGAGCGACGCGAGCAAGCCGGGTGTTATTCGTAGGGGCAGCGAATATACTTACGTGGTGCTGCCTATGCAGCTAACGGCGTAAAGACGCAGCCGACAAAAGAGGCGAAATGTCAAGGAACCCAAGACACGTAAGAAGCATAGTAGATCACCTTTTGTCGAGGTGGGAAAAAGGAACGGCGAAAAAAGGTGCTGCGGTTCTTGAGGCATGGGCGCGGGCGGCGGATGAGGAAACCCAAAGAAACGCTCATCCGGTGAGCCTTAAGAACGCGACACTGACGGTTATAGTGGGGAACTCCGTGTGGCTGTATAATCTGACAATGAAGAAAAAAGACCTGCTGGAAAAATTTAACAATATCTATGTCGGCAAAAAGAAAGCGCGAGACATGAAGATCCGGATCGGCGCGCCGGACGCATAGACAAGAGACAGAAGAAAATTTCGGTTAAGGAAGAAAGGAACGATATGGCAAAAGAAACAAAAGAAGAAAAAGAAAAAAGCTCAAAAAAATATGACGCAACAACCATACAAGTTCTGGAAGGACTGGATGCGGTCAGAAAAAGACCGGCGATGTATATAGGTGATACGGGAAAAAGAGGGCTGCATCATTTGGTGTACGAAGTTGTCGACAACTCCATAGACGAAGTGATGGGCGGGTATTGTGACCGGATAGAGGTCGAGGTCCATGCGGACGGGAGCGTCACGGTAATAGACAACGGGCGGGGTATTCCTGTAGACGTGCACGCGAAGATGAAAAAACCGGGCGTTGAGGTCGTTATGACCACCCTGCATGCCGGAGGAAAATTCGATCATCGTGTTTACAAAGTATCGGGCGGTTTGCACGGGGTCGGTGTAAGCGTGGTGAACGGGCTCAGCGAGTGGC
>JAQUNB010000186.1 GCA_028717825.1 Candidatus Omnitrophota bacterium | reverse complement strand
AGAATCCCCTGCCGAAGGATGGGCCGCCTCTGGCGGAAAAATCCAAATGCCAAAAACCCGGATAAGAACCCACAATTTCGTTTTTGTAATTTAATATTTGGCATTGATTTGTCATTTGTGCTTTGACATTTGTCATTAGTCGTTATGTGCTGAACGTGACATCCAAGTGACGATTACCACTTGGTATCCGTCGATTTTGGATGTATACTAAAATGCAAAAGGAGATGGAAGATGCAATATGTGTATGTCCCCATAAACTGGGTTAACGCGATATTGTGTGTAATAATATTTTTCCTTGGGTATATAAGCTACAAACGGACAAAAAAGACGGCGATGCTGCTTGTCGGCACAGCGTTCGCTTTTTTCGCGATCTCACATTTTATTTCTTTATTGAATTTACAGGCAACCTTGGCGAATTTTTTGGCAGTACTCAGGATCTCCGCGTATTTACTAGTGATGATCGCTGTCGGCAAGGATCTGATCAAATAGAGAAAAGAACGGTAAAAGGGGGAAATAACATGAAAAAACTTAAGATCGTCATGATGATCGTCTTAGCTATGTTCTTATTTGGTTTTGTCTCCAGCGCTTTTGCGTTCCATGGAGAGGGCGAAGGGCGTGCTCCAAAGCCCGGCAGCTGCCCGCACATGATGCAAGGCGGGGACTATAGCAGGGGGTCCTACTGTAAGATCGGTATACTTTTAAGCAAAGCCGAGGAGCTTAACCTCACGGAAAGTCAAATAAAAGCCATGATGGAACTAAAAAACAGGGTCGATAAACAAATGATAAATTATGACGCGCAGATTGGCGTGGTAATGATAGACCTCCGGGCCATGATGTGTCAGGATGATCTCAATAAGGCCGAGATAGATAAACTGATAGATAAAAAATATGAGATCAAAAAAGAAAAAGCGAAATATATAACCTCGACCATGGTTGAGGTTAACTCTCTTCTTACTCCCGATCAGAAAAAGGCATATAAGAGTATGATGAAAAATAAATGTAAAAAATAAGAGGGTTTTGCATGGAGAGCCTCTCGGCAGTTTATGTAACGGCTTCGAGCAAAGAAGAAGCCGAGAAGATCGGCAAGGAGATCGTTTCGCGGAAACTGGCCGCATGTGCGAATATCTGTGGCGACGTGCGGTCTTTTTACTGGTGGGAGAATAAAGTAGACTCATCAAATGAAGCGGTTATCTTATTCAAGACCAAAGAATCGTTATTCCCTGAACTGGAGAAAGCCGTTAAGGAATTGCACAGTTACGCTTGCCCTTGTATCGTTTCGTTCCCGATCGGTGCGGCAAGTGATGGTTTCGCCGAATGGATAATTAAGAATACGCTTTAGCCCATCATATCTAGGTTTAGATGAAATTAATAAAGTCAAAATCCCTGCAACTTTTGATCCTGTGCCTTATTCTACTTCTTGTGTTTATAAGGCAAAAGGATCTATATTATCTGCCGCATGTGTCAGAAAACCTTTCTCTGTCGCAAGAACAGGACCTAGAGCATGTTAAACAGATCTTTCCCGAAGCGGAAAAATTCGAGGCACTGGACAGCTCCGGCGTGCGGTTTGTCGTTAAGGACAAAAAGGGGGAAGTCTTAGGCAGTATTATAAACTCCGAGATATCGGCAAAAGAGGTTAAAGGATACGGCGGAGAGGTCCCTTTTATTATCGGGACCGGTAAAGACGGGAAGATCATCGGTGTTGTACTTCTCGAGAATAAAGAAAGCGGCGGTTTTGTAGAGCGGATTAAAAAAAGCGGTCTTCTTGATTCATGGGACGGGTTGTTGCCCAGAGAAGCGGCTTTGAAAAAAGTGGATGCAGTGACAGGCGCGACCATAACGAGCACCGCGATAATCAGGTCTTTCCAAAAAACCGCAGGCAGTTTTACAGCGCCGGACGCAATACCCGCCGGCCGGACCATCATCAAATTATTAAGATTTTTAATAGCGACAATAACGCTCCTTCTGGGGGCGATAGCTTTCTTTAATGTTGGTTTCTTTTGTAGATACAGACGAACCTTGATAACTTTGAATATTATTGTCTTGGGTTTTCTGACAGGTTATTTTTTATCACTCAAATTCCTGTTTGGATGCGTGATGGGAGTTGTCCCTTGGCGGGATCTTTTTATACCGCTGGTGATCTTGCTCTCTACGATATTCATGGGCCTTTTTACGGGAAGAAATTTATACTGTTCATGCCTCTGCCCTTACGGTTCAGCCTTAGAAGCGGCTGCCGCGATACGGCTGAAGAAAATAGATATTTCTACTCGAACTTATTTTATACTGGGAAAAATAAGATGGTGTATTTTGATGCTTGTGCTCTTCACACTTGTTTTAAAATGGCGTATCGATCTTAGTTATTTCGAGCCGTTCTCGTTCTTTTCTCTTGGGGCAGCGCACTTTTTTGTAATAACTATGGCGATTTTTTTTATAGCGCTTTCGGTTTTTATCCCTAGGTTCTGGTGCAGGTTTGTTTGTCCAACGGGCGGGATACTGGGGCTTTTTTGTGGTAAGATCACCGGCAGCAGAAAAGATCGTTCCGGATCAGTCGGAAGATAAGACTTGTGACGCCTGAGTGTAGAGGGTATAAGCCATATCGTATTTGGCCTCGTTATAGAACCTTTCGCCCTCCTCAAAGAGTTTCCGAGCTTTCTCTATTTTCTCTTTGCCCGAAGGGGAAGCGGTAAGTTTAAAAAAGTCCGAAAATTTTCTATCAAGTTCTGTGTCGGAAACAAGCGATTTAGTGGTCTGCTTACGCTCGATAAGTTTGATCCGCTGTTCGATCTTATCCACGGTCTTCGCCACATTTGCCGCGGAAGCGTTCTCTGCTGACGGTTCTTTTTGCGAAGTCTTTTCGCCTCCACTGCATAAATTCAGGTATTCACGCGCTTTACTGTTCTTAGGGTCCTTTTCGAGTGCTTCCGTGAATTTTGCTTTTGCGTCCTGTATTTTTCCCGAGGTATACAGTGTTCTTCCTTCTTCGAAAAGTTCGAAAGACCTGAAGATCGATCTAGCTAAGGAGTCTGTGTCTTTGGGGGAAGCGTTGGTCTGGGAAAACACGTAAGGTGCCGTGAGTAAACAAAACATTAAAACGGCACAAAACAAGGAAAACCTAGAATTTTTATAAATGATCACAATTACTCCTCTTTAATCCGCCTCTAACGGCTGGCGGTCTTTACTTTGCTCCTGATGTTTTGTATATCTCCCAAAAGCTGCATCTTTATGGACTTCTGCTGCTCGTTTATTTTTCCTTTTGAAGCCTGTTGCGCGGCGGCCGGCGTGTTTATTTCTGTTTCTTGTTTAATAAGGTAGCCCGTGTTCGTAAGATATGCTTTAAAGATCGGGTCATCGCCGAGGGCCGAGATCTTTTTATAGCATTCGGCCGCATCCGCATATTTTCCGTTCCGCTCAAGGGTCACTGCTAGATTGTAATATTTCTGGATCTGGTGTTTAATCTCCGTGATATGTTTATTCTGTCTGTCCTGTTTAGCTTTTTCCTGCATTTTTTCGTAAAGCTGGGGAGAGTTCTCATATATGTGTTTTATGTCGGCCTCTTGAGGGGAGTTATTTACCTCTGCTGTTCGCGCGTGCA
>JAQUNB010000185.1 GCA_028717825.1 Candidatus Omnitrophota bacterium | reverse complement strand
AAAAGAGATTTCGGCCCGAGAGAAATGCACAAAGCGGTCTGCTCCGAATGCGGTAAGGAATGCGAAGTTCCTTTCAAACCATCGGGAGATAAACCCGTTTATTGCAAGGATTGTTTTTCTAAAAGAAAGAAAAAGTATTAATCCCCTGTCTAGAATTCCACGGGCTTTGCCCGTGGAATTCTAGGGGGTCGGGACGTCGCCCCAAAGTGGGGTATTCGTCAGGGACTACGGGTTTTACCCGTGGCTCCAGTCCACAAGTATAACTAGGGAATAACTGCGAGTTTTTGTTGTAAATCTTACCGATCGATCCTGAAGAAGAGGGTAAAAGGGCTTCTTCGGGATCTTCCCTGAACTATCAGCCTATAGAGGTTTTACCTATCCGGTACGTTAATATGTACGCCAATTCAAAAATATTCAAAAAGCACCTGAGATACAAACGAACCCACATAATAATGAAAAAATGAAAAAAATACCTCCCAAAAAATATTGGAATGTATTCTTCAAGGGGAACAGATCATGAAAAAAGTTTTTGTCCTTTTGGTGTTAGTTGTAGCGGCGGCGGTCGCCTTGAGCGGCTGCGAAAAAAAAGTGAATATGAAACCTAAAACGGCGGAGGAGTGGCGTGCCTACTTAAAGTTCCGACGTGACGAGGTCCTACGCGAGCTGTACAAGGCGAGACCCGGCGCGAAAGCGGAGATCGCGCACGCTAAGGGATATGCGGTGTTCACCAGTCTTAACGTTAATGTATTTTTGGCGAGTGTCTCCGGCGGCAGGGGCGTTCTGCACGAGAACGGACTATTCGGCAGGGATACCTTTATGTGTATGGGGCAAGCCGGGGTCGGCCTCGGGCTGGGGGTAAAAGATTTTCGCGCGGTATTTATCTTTAACGATCGGAGCGTTATGGAGAAATTTTTGAAAGAAGGCTGGCAATTCGGCGCCGAAGCGGACGCGGCGGCGAAGGGCGGCGGAGCCGGCGCGGCTACGAGCGGCGCGATCGAGATAGCCCCGGGTTTACGGGCATACCAGCTTACCGAAAACGGCCTTGCTTTGCAGGCGACGGTGAAGGGGACAAAATACTGGCGTGACGCTTTTGTCAACGGCGATAGGAACGCGAGGAGTGAAAAATGAAGTCTTATATAGTGCTATTAAATGAACTAAAAGAAAAAGAGATCTATCTTAAAACGATGCCGGCATGCTGTTACATAGAATCCATAAAGGGCTGCCCTTACTCCTGTGCGATGTGCACCGTGCGTTTTACCAAGCCGCAAAAGATCTCGTCGGAGCTGTTGAAAAAGATAAGTCCGTACTTTAAATATCTTGAAGTCCTCGGGATACATGGTGACGGCGAACCTCTCTTGGGGGATGTCGCGTATTTTGTGGAAGAGGCGGTCAAAAATGATGTCGTTCTACATATGAACTCGACGGGTTTTTTTCTTACCCGTGAAATAGCGGATCTTTTGTTGAAGGCGAAGTTATCGATCAGGTTCTCTATACACGCCGGTAAACCCGAAACTTACGCTAAGATCATGGGCAATGATTTCAATAAAGTCCTGGATAATATCGCGTACTTGGTCAAAAAAGATAACGAGAACAACAAAGCTTCCGATCTCTGGTTCAGCTTTATCGTAATGAAGGAAAATATAGACGAGATCGGAGAATTTCTGAAAGTCGCGCATAAGACTGGGATCAAACACGTCAGGTTCATGGAGCTAGTCCCCAACATCGATTCGGTAAAAGGGTTTAAAATGCCGGAGAGAGACCTTAAATTCAATTATTTCGAACAGAACGATCCCGCTGTGGGGAAGATGTTCCTGGAAAAACTGCCTCAGTATAAACTGATCGCCGGTGAATTGGGCATCAAGATCGAAGTTGGGTCGATGGAGTTCGCGTCGAGAAAACCGTATCTGGTACGGAAACTTTTTAATAAGGCCACGGAAAAATTATTCGGTACAAGCTTTTTCCCGATCGTGAGGCGTAAAGGCGCGTGTGTGGCTCCATGGATCGGTCAACTGGTGGTCGAACAGAGCGGTAACGTTAAGCTATGCTGTTCATGCAATTATTCCGTGGGCGATCTTAATGAGTCCACGCTGGAGGAGATTTGGAACGGTGAAAAAATGCGGCATATCAGAGGATCTTTTAAGAGCGGAGTATTTCCCAAAAGCTGTGGGTATTGCCGCGGGATAGGCTTCGGCGAATATCCAAGAAATTCGGCCTTCGGTCCTATGAAATAGATATCTTATAGGGATGGATTTGTCCTTTTCCCAAAGGAACTGTATAATTATATGACTAGTGCGTTAATAAGATCATATAAAACCGTAATGAGAAGGGGATCCGTATCCATGGGTAAGAACACATCTGTTGGGAAATACATAGAGGGCCTGCCAAAAGCGGAACTGCACGTCCACATAGAAGGCACATTTGAACCTGAACTCATGTTCAAGATCGCCGGACGCAATAATATCAAGATCAAATATCGATCGGTCGAAGAAGTAAGGGCTGCTTACAAATTCAACGATCTACAGGATTTTCTAGACATATATTACGAGGGTACGTCCGTCTTGAGGGAGGAAAAGGATTTTTATGATCTTGCCTACGCTTATCTTGAAAAGGCGTGTGAACAAAATATCCTACACAGCGAAATATTCTTTGACCCGCAAACTCATGCCGCACGGGGAATAAAATTCAAGACAGTGATAGACGGCCTTTATGGCGCGATAGAGGATGCCTTGAAAAAACGGGGGATCTCGGCGAAACTCATCATGTGTTTTTTGAGGGATGTAGACCCGGTCTCGGCGATGAAAACTTTACAAGAGGCGCTTCCGTATAAGGATAGGATCGTAGGGGTCGGGCTTGATTCGGCCGAGGTGGGGCACCCGGCTTCCAGCTTTAAAGAAGTTTTTGATGAGGCCAGAAAAAACGGGTTTCTCACCGTGGCCCATGCAGGGGAAGAGGGCCCCGCGGAATATATCTGGCAGGCGTTAGAATTACTCAAGGTCTTACGGGTTGACCATTGTATCCATGCCTTAGATGATAAAAAATTGGTGGAAGAGCTGGTGAGAAGAAAAATTCCCCTTACGGTCTGCCCGCTTTCAAACGTTAAACTAAAGGTGGTTGATAACATCAAACACCATCCCTTAAAAAAGATGATGGAGAAGGGGCTCTTTGTTACTATAAATTCCGATGACCCGGCTTATTTCGGCGGGTATATCAACGAGAACTACCTCGCGGTTGCTAAAGCTCTGGAACTAGGGGAACAAGACCTATCTGTTATCGCGAAAAATTCTTTCAGGGCCAGTTTTATCGGAGAGAGCGAAAAAGAAAAATTGATCAACAAGGTGGATACATATAACAGTTCATTCGAGGGGTGAGGCATGAAAACAACGGATTATAAGGATAAAGGGATCGTCGACAAATATTTCAAGAAGACACTTGCCGCGGTTTTTATCAATTATCCGGCGTTCTTAAGGCTTCTATGCGATATTAAGGGCAAGGCGGTTCTGGATATAGGCTGTGGGGCGGGTTGTTTGACAACGGAACTGGCCAAAAAAGGGGCGCTTGTATCCGCTATCGATAATTCGCCGAGATGGATAGATCT
>JAQUNB010000184.1 GCA_028717825.1 Candidatus Omnitrophota bacterium | reverse complement strand
CCGCGGAAGAGCTGGACATAGAAGACTTGATCGCGGAAGAAGATATGGTGATCACTCTTAGCCACGCCGGATATATAAAACGATACCCCGTGAGTGCCTACAAAAAACAGCGGCGCGGGGGCAAAGGCGTCGCCGGCGCGGAAACTAAAGAAGAAGATTTTATCGAGCATTTGTTCGTGGCGTCGACGCACGACTACATGCTGTTCTTTACAAGCGCAGGGAAATTGCACTGGCTGAAAGTTCACGAGATCCCGCAGATAGGCAGAAAAACCAAAGGAAGACCGATCGTGAATTTGCTGGGGCTATCACAGGACGAGAAGATCACCTCCGTCGTCCCCGTCAGGGAATTTACGGAAGGGACGTTTGTTGTGATGGCGACGGAACAAGGAAAGATCAAAAAGACATCGCTGACCATGTTCAGTAACCCGCGAAAAGGCGGGATCATCGCGATAACCCTTGAAAAAAGTGATACACTTATCAGCGCGGTATTGTCCGGCGGGGAAGACCAGATATGCATTGCTACAGAAGCAGGGAAGGCGATAAAGTTCAGCGAAAAGAATATCCGGGCGATGGGGCGCGGGGCACAAGGAGTGAAGGGCATATCTCTGCGGAAAAAAGACAAAGTGGTGGGGATGGTCCGCGTGGACCAGCAGGGATCGCTTTTATCCGTTACGGAAAAAGGATACGGAAAACGGACAAAATTCGACGAATACCGATTGCAATCACGCGGGGGCAGCGGCATAATTAATCTCAAGATCGTGGACAAGAATGGGCCGGTCGTCGGGATAAAAAGCGTTAAAGAAGCGGATGAAATAATGCTGATCTCGATAAAGGGAATGGTGGTTAGGGTTGCGGTGAACGGGATAAGCGAAGTTGGCAGGGCCACGCAGGGTGTGCGGCTTATAAATCTTAACGCGGGAGACAAGTTAACCTCGGTCGCGAACTTAGCGGCGGGGGAAGATGAAGAAGACGGAGGAGAAACGGACGGCACCGAGCAACCAGAATAAGATAAAACAGCGCTTTTGGTAAGCGATAATATAAAGTAGTTGAAAAAGAGCAGAAGATTTTGTAGAATAAGGCCCGCTATTCAGCTATTTCTCAATATTGGTGATAAAAAATTGCGGCCCCATCGTCTAGCTTGGCCTAGGACACCAGATTTTCATTCTGGCGACAGGGGTTCGAATCCCCTTGGGGCTGCCAATTTTCGCGAACGCGAAAATTGGTCCTGAGAACGCGACGAAAAGGAGCGATCGAAGGACCTTAAAACAATTGCGAATGCAAAAATTGGTCCTGAAAATGCGACAAGCAGGAGCACTTGAAGAGCCTCAAAAGCGGCCGTGAAGAACAAGATAGTTCCAAGGAAGCAACGAGAAGAAGGGAGATCCTTCAAATCCTCCCGCTTGGTCGGATTTTCAGGATAATTTCTCTCTTCGTTCGAAATTAATCCCCTTGGGGCCCTGAGAACGCGACGAAAAGGAGCGATTGAAGGACCTTAAAACAATCGCGAACGCGAAAATTGGCCCTGAAAATGCGGCGAAGAGAAGCATTTGAAGAGCCTTAAAAGCGGCCGCGAAGAATAAATCGAATCCAAGGGAATAAGGGAGCCGCTGAAGCTTATAATTAAGGGAACTTGGGAGAAAACAACAACGGACGCGATCACCAATATTATGACAAACAGAAAAACAGAGCATAAACATAGCGGGCAGCATATACATGTAGAAAACGGTAGATGTGCTGCCCGCTAAGCATTATTATAGACATGAAAGAGGAACGATGGATATAGAACAGCTGTGGGAAAAAGCCCAAGATAAGACAGAGGTTATACGTGGCCGCGTTAAAGCGTTGTCCACTTTTACGAACACGAAAGTCCCTTATATTTTTCTTGGGGAATCATGTGTTAACGAGGGGAACACCGTGGTCAGAAAAGGGAAAGTGATCGTAGAAAAACCCCTGATCGTTCTCCCCGAAGACATGCCCCAGTTCGAAGGGTTCGATTTTGAAGAAACCATGGACATCGAAGAAGGCGTAATGAAAATGTTCTTTTTAATGCGCGGGATCCGTTTCCCTTCCCTCAAATATAACAATTCGGTGGAGCAGCTGGATCTGGAAGAACTTTCTCTAAGTAAGAGTGTCGAGAAACACAAAAAACAACTTGAAAAAGAAGAGAATGTGAATACGGTGCTTATAATCGGTCCGGAAGATTGCTGGCAGTTGTCGATCTTGCTGTATATGGCGGGACTTGCGGGCAGATGCGCGAAAAACGATATAACAAATTTAATGGATAAATTGCGCGAAAACTAGATGATACAAACGCGCCCGCAAAGCAAAAGAGGCGTGTAGAAAGTTTTCTCAAAAAGGAATAAAATGTGCGGGATAATCGGATATACGGGGAAAAAAGAAGCGGAAACTATTATACTTAAAGGATTGTCGCGGCTAGAATATAGAGGATACGATTCAGCCGGCGTCGCGATCCTTAGCGACAGCATGCTCAATATCCGAAAAAAACAAGGAAAACTGGCGGTCCTCGTGAGGGATCTTTCGCAAACCCCGATCAAGGGCAAGACCGGTATTGGGCACACTAGGTGGGCGACGCACGGTGTGCCGAACGACATAAACGCGCATCCGCATGCCGACCAAAAAGAAGAGATCGCTATCGTCCATAACGGGATCATCGAGAACTATCTAAGCCTCAAGAAAAAACTCAAAAATGAAGGATATAAGTTCGTTTCCGATACAGACAGCGAAGTCATTGCGCACCTCATCGCCAAATATTATAAAAGTGATCTTTGCGACGCCGTAAAAAGAGCGGTAAAGGATCTGCGCGGGTCTTTTGCGATCGCCGTTGTCCATAGAGGAGAAACGGGAAGGATCGTGGGGGCACGAGTAGATAGCCCCCTTATCGTCGGTTTAGGTAAAGGGGAGAACTTTTTGGCAAGCGATATCCCGGCAGTTCTCGAATACACGAAAAGCATTATTTATCTGGAGAACGGGGAAGTGGTAGACCTCCGACCAGAAAGCGTGACAATTTATAACAAAGAAGGCAAGCCGGTCCCAAAAAAACCTACAACAATAAAATGGGACATATCTCAAGCCGAAAAAACCGGCTATAAACATTTTATGCTCAAAGAAATATTTGAACAACCGGTGATATTGCGCGGGATATTGGAAGAAAGAATCAAAAAAGGTGAAGTTGTTTTTGAAGAGCTTGTCTTGAAAGCGACGGACCTTAAAAAAGCAAAGAAAATAGTCATTGTCGCCTGTGGGACGGCGTATCACGCGGGGCTTACCGGAAAATATGTGCTTGAAAAATATGCCCGGGTCCCTGTCTGGGTGGACAATTCGAGCGAATTTCGATACCGAGACCCGCTTGTTGACAAGGAGACACTCGTTATCGTTATCTCGCAGTCAGGGGAGACGGCGGACTCGTTAGCGGCGCTGAGAGAGGCGCAAAAGCGCGGTGCGAAAGTACTTGCGATATGCAACGTGCTGGGATCTTCCATCGCAAGAGAAGCGGATGGCGTTATTTACACACACGCCGGTCCGGAAATAGCGGTTGCGTCAACAAAAGCATATACGGCACAGCTCGCCATTTTATATTTGTTCACGAATTATTTAACCAAAATAAAACATGGTGC
>JAQUNB010000183.1 GCA_028717825.1 Candidatus Omnitrophota bacterium | reverse complement strand
GTTCCTGTTTTGTAGTAACTCTTTTATCCTCTAAACATAAAAAGGGCCTTTTATGAGTGGAATAGGTAAGCGTAAAATATTGTTGGTCGATGATGACAAAGATATGTGCGAATCCCTGTCGGACGTGCTTTCGATGGATTCCGAGTATAACGTAAGTTATACCACAAGCCCCTTAAAGGCGCTTGATAAAATACTTACGGAAAATTATTCTCTCATCATCATCGATTACAAAATGCCCGAGATGAACGGCATAGAACTTTTAAAACGCATAAAGCAGCACACAACATTTCCTGCTGTTTTTATTCTGACGGCTTTTATATCGAATGAACTTATCGATCAGGCAAAAAAAGAAGGTGCCGCAAAAGTTCTTTCGAAATTCATCTGGCCGGATGAGATATTGAAACAGATCAGGGCCACGATCGGATAGCCGGTCGTAAAAATTTAACCCCATCGACGCCTCCACGCAGCCTTTTGAGCCGGGGCACTTGCTTGGGGTAACCCTAAGCAAGCGAACGAAATGAGCGCGTCGAAGGATAAAATTAACTGGAGGACATTAATGCCTGAGACCACATTGAACGTTAACTTGTTGGACAAAACCGAAAACGCCCTCGCGCTTATTTACTCAGCGTGCCGGCAGTGTTATTCATCGAAAGGTGCGTTTGATATATTTGAGAGATCAAGAAAGCTCGAAGACCCGGAAAAAATAAGCGAGTTTATACGCAAGGTTATCGCCAGCGGGCATGAAAGCCCGCTCGAACACATAAAGTTCACTTTCGCCGTTGAAGGCGTCTCGCGCGCTTTGACGCATCAGCTTGTGCGTCACAGGCTCGCGTCTTATTCACAGCAAAGTCAAAGGTACGTAAAAGAAGATGCTTTTGATTATATAATGCCGCCGATCATAAAAAGGGATGAGAGATTAAAACAGCGCTTCCTTGATGTCATGAAAAGCGTTCAGGATGGATACAACGATATCCTTGCCACACTTAAAGAACGCGGCATAGAAGGCGAAATAGCAAATCAGGATGCGAGGTTCCTGCTCCCTAATGCTGCCGAAACAAAAATAGTCATTACCATGAACTGTCGAGAGCTCAAACATTTCTTCGGTCTTCGCTGCTGCACAAGAGCCCAATGGGAAATACGCGCTTTGGCGGACAAAATGCTTGAAATATGCAAGAGGCACCTACCGGAGGTTTTCTCGGCACTGGGTCCAAAATGCGAAGAACTTAAATATTGTCCGGAAGGAAAACAGTACTCGTGCGGAAAATATCCCGTTAAAGAAGAATTTCTAAACCCGCAAACCCGGTCGCAGTCCCAGCCGCTGGTACAAAAAGCCCCGGAAGATCATTCTCCTTTATAATTGATCAGTGTCACGGGTTTATAACGGCCGATCTTATCCTCATATTTGAGAAAAGGCAGACCTATGATCGAAAAGATGCCGGCCACTTCGGCTTTTTGCCTCTCAACCATCCTTGCTACCGCTTCAAGCGTTCCGCCTGTAGCGATAAGATCATCAACTATCAGCCACTTCTTGCCCGGCGTAAGATCAGCTTTATGTATCTCAAGTGTCGCTTCTCCGTATTCCAATGAATAGCTATGCTCTATGGTATCTCCCGGCAGCTTACCCTTTTTCCGCGCAAGCACGAGTGGTATAGATTTTTTTAACGCGAAAGGCGCGCCCACCACGAACCCGCGGCTTTCGATCGCGATAACGCCGTCTATTTTCGTGTCTTTATATATCTCGACCATCGAATCTATAACATGCTTAAAAGCCTTAGCGTTTATAAATATACTAGTCACATCATAAAATAAAATCCCTTTTTTTGGAAAATCCGGAACTTTTCGTATAACTTTATCAAGGTCCATTATGTTTCTCCTTTCGAAAATTATGCCCTTACAGATTTATGTTAGGAAAGAACCCCATAAGCCAAGCATGAAGTTTGATGAACGAAAGACCGAAGATCATCGAAACCATAGCCATAAGTTTTATTAAAATATTCATGGCAGGGCCAGTCGTATCCTTGAACGGATCGCCGACCGTATCCCCCACTACCGCGGCCTCGTGCGTCTTCGTACCTTTACCTCCCAAGTTCCCCGCCTCGATCCATTTTTTGGCGTTGTCCCATGCGCCGCCCGCGTTCGCCATCATTATCCCCAGAAGAACACCCGTAACCGTAGCGCCTGCGAGAAATCCGCCGAGGGCCTCAACCCCGAAAATAACACCCACCAAAAACGGGCTCACTACCGCGAGAACCCCGGGAAGTATCATTTCTTTTAAAGCGCCGCGCGTGGCGATATCTATGCATCTCTGAGTATCCGGTTTTGCCGTGCCGGCCATGAGTCCCTTTATCTCGCGAAATTGGCGCCTTATTTCCTGAACAAGTTTATCGGCGGCCCTTCCCACGGCTTTAAGCGTCATAGAAGAGATCGAGAACGGGACAAGCGCCCCCAGAAAGAGCCCCGCGACAGGTAAAGGTTGAATAAGGTCGATCGCTTTTAAACCGGTGATCTCTTTGAACGCCGCAAAAAGCGCGAGCGCCGTAAGCGCGGCCGAACCAGTGGCGAACCCTTTGCCGATAGTTGCGGTCGTGTTCCCCAGAGAGTCAAGCGTGTCGGTGATCTTACGCACATTCTTGTCTAAACCGGCCATCTCCGCAACTCCGCCGGCATTATCGGCTATCGGCCCATAAGAATCAGCCGACATGACGATACCGATACTGCTGAGCATACCTACCGCCGTAAGGGCTATACCATAAAGCTGGCTAAAATGATACGCGACCAATATGGCGATACAGATCGTCACAACCGGGAGAACCGTGCTTTCAAAACCAACCGCTAGACCCGAAACAACCGTAGTCGCCGGACCGGACTGTGCATGTTCGGCTATTTCTCTTATCGGTTTACCCGAAGTGAAATATTCGCTTTCGATGCCGATAAGTATTCCCGCGGCGAGCCCTGAAAAAATAGCCCAGAAATGGTTTAGCTCGCCGAACATATTGCGTGTCGTGAAAAACACGCCTGTTAAAAAAATTACCGCCGCTATAAGTGTGGAATTTCTCAAAGCTGTCTGGGGATAAAGATACTTCAGAAAATTCATTGAAAGAACACCGAGTATGGAAGCTATCAAACCGATCGCGATCAAGATCAAAGGATAGAACATTGCGGAAAAAGGATCGCTCATCGCAACCCCTATGGCCATAGCGGCGATAACAGACCCTACATACGATTCAAAGAGATCGGCCCCCATTCCGGCGGTGTCACCCACATTATCCCCGACGTTGTCCGCGATCACCCCGGGATTGCGGGGATCGTCTTCTGGGATGCCCGCCTCGATCTTTCCCACCAGATCGGCTCCCATATCAGCCGATTTAGTAAAGATGCCTCCGCCTACGCGCGCGAAAAGTGCCACGGAACTGGCCCCAAAAGCGAAACCCGTAAGTATTGAAACTTCCCTTGTTATGTTGAACCAAATACCTATGCCCACCACACCGAGCGCCGCGACCGTTATCCCCATTATCGATCCGCCCTTGAATGCCACGCCGAGCGCTTCAGGTATACCTTTTGTCCTCGCGGCCTCGCAGGTTCTGGCGCTTGCCCTTGTTGAGGCCTGCATCCCTACAAATCCGGCGAACATAGAACAAAAAGCGCCCGAGACATAC
>JAQUNB010000182.1 GCA_028717825.1 Candidatus Omnitrophota bacterium | reverse complement strand
ACATGCTTGAATGTTTTTCGATCGAGGAAACAAAAAAAATCATAGAGAACGAAGACAACATGACAGGTTTGCACAGGTTATTTACGATTTTTCTGTATGCGGAAATTGTCAAAGAATGGGAAAACAGTTTTTCCCCGATCAAGGGAAATGTGCCCAAGAGGCGTTTTGAAACCGGGAGTTGAAAAAATATTGGAACAAATTTAGATTTGCTGGGGGTGTTGGATGAGCGATCCTAAAGGATTTCTTAAAACAAAAAGACAATCCTCGAAGTATAGACCGGTATATGAGCGTGTGGCGGACTATCGGGAGGTCAATATCGCGCGCGAAGACGAAGAAACAAACCTTCAATCATCGCGGTGCATGAATTGCGGAACGCCTTTCTGCCATTGGGCATGTCCTGTAGGGAATTATATACCGGAATGGAATAATTTAGTGTTTGAGAGAAACTGGCAAAAAGCTTATGTAATATTAGAAGCGGCAAATAACTTTCCGGAAATAACAGGGCGGCTCTGTCCGGCGCTCTGTGAGTCTTCGTGTGTTTTGGGAATAAATGATGATCCTGTCACTATCAGGGAAAATGAGCTTGGCATAATAGAGTACGCTTTCAAAAAAGGTTTAGTAAGGCCCAAAAAACCGGCTATGAGAACTGGTAAAAAGATAGCGGTCATCGGTTCCGGACCAGCGGGTCTTGCTGCAAGCAGCCAACTGAATAAGGCTGGCCATAAGGTCGTAGTTTTTGAAAAAGGCGATAAGATAGGCGGACTTTTGCGTTACGGGATTCCCGATTTTAAGCTGGAAAAACACATAATCGACCGAAGAATAGATTTAATGAAAAAAGAAGGAATAGAGTTCATTGTGAAATTCAACGCCGGTGTCGATATTAGCGCGGAAAAAATACTGAAAGAATTTGACGCGGTATGTCTGGCGATCGGATCAGGAGTTCCGCGAGATCTGAAAATTGACGGACGCGGTGCTTCCGGTGTCCATTTCGCGATGGATTATCTTATACAGTCGAATAAAAGAGTTTCCGGTGAGATCAACCCAAATACAAAATTAATAGACGCTAAGGGTAAAAAAGTTGTGGTTATAGGCGGCGGGGATACGGGGTCGGACTGCGTTGGTGTGGCTAATAGACAAGGGGCGGCAAGCGTAACGCAGATCGAACTTATGTCAAAACCTGCCGAATACCGTACGGAAGATTATCCATGGCCGATGTATCCCGCTATCCTAAAGACTTCTTCAAGTCACGAGGAAGGAGCTAGCCGGCTTTGGCAGGTTTCGACTAAGAGGTTTATTGCCGAAAATGGACGCGTAAATAGAATAGAATGTGTAAAAGTAGAATTTGAGCAAGTGGCAAAGAATGTTCCCGCTATTATAAAAGAGATCCCCTCGAGTAATTTTGAAATAGAGGCGGATCTCGTAATATTGGCGATGGGGTTCATCCATCCGGAACATAGAGGGTTGCTTGAGGCTTTGTCTACAGAATATGACGGACGCGGTAATGTAAAAACGAACGAACATTTCATGACTTCCGTGAAGAAAGTATTCGCAGCCGGCGACGCGCATAGAGGGCAGTCGCTTGTGATCTGGGCAATGTCGGAAGCAAGACGAGCCGCGCACAATATCGACTGTTTTTTGATGGGAAAGAGTGATCTGCCGGAATTTTAAACGCTGACGGAGAAGATGCGTTAGTATGTTGTATGTGGTATGTAGTGCCGATAGAGACGAACGTCTGGCAGTTGGCGCACACGAAGATAAACGATGACGTCATGTGCCAAATTCTATATGCCACATGCTAAGCGTTACGAACCGCTATTTTTCATGACTTTTTTCTTTTATATTACAAAAAAATGTATACAATATTGAGGAGTAGTAGCGGGCGAAAAAGGTGAGGCGTACAAAATTTATGACTGAACAGGTAAAAGCGAAAATAGTACTTGAAGACGGTAGATGTTTTGAAGGCGTTTCTTTCGGTGCTTCCGGTGAGACTTTCGGAGAAGTTGTTTTTAATACGAGCTTGGCCGGATACCAAGAAATACTTACAGATCCGTCCTATAAGGGGCAGATAGTCACGATGACGTATCCTCTAATAGGGAACTACGGTATAAATTATGAGGACATGGAATCAAGAAAACCTTTTGTCGAAGGTTTTATCGTAAAAGAGAATAGCCGCATTGCCAGCAATTGGCGTTCGCAAAAAACTCTTGCCGATTACCTCAAAGAAAATAACATCGTCGCTATTGAAGGCGTGGATACACGGGCACTGACGCGCCATATAAGATTAAAAGGCTCCATGAAGGCGGTTATTTCCACAAAAGATTTAGATGAAAAAAATTTACTGAAGAAAGTGAAAAAGGCCCCGGGTCTTGTCGGCAGAGACTTGGTGAAAGAAGTTACCGCCGGGAAACTTATCCCTTGGAATGAAAAAGGGAAATACCGTGTAATCGTTCTCGACTGCGGCGTTAAATATAATATTTTAAGGATACTCGCGGAAAAAGATTGCGAAGTGATCGTGGTCCCTGCCGATACAAAAGCCGAAGATATTCTCCAGAAGTCTCCCGATGGTGTCATGTTGTCGAACGGTCCGGGAGATCCCGAAGGCGTTCCTTACGTGGTGGAAAATGTGAAAAAGATCATAGGAAAAGTCCCGATCTTTGGTATTTGTCTTGGACATCAAATGCTGGGGCTCGCTTTCGGAGGAAGGACCTATAAGTTGAAATTCGGGCATCACGGAGGGAACCATCCCGTGAAAGACTTGAAGACAGGCAGGGTCTTTATCACCGTTCAGAACCATAATTTCTGTGTTGATGTTAAAAAACTTTCCAAAAGCGACATTGAACCCACACACATTAACTTGAACGATAATACTCTGGAAGGTATGCGGCATAAAAGATTGGATGTTTTTTCGGTCCAGTTCCATCCGGAATATGCACCGGGGCCGCGTGATTCCAAATATTTGTTTGACGATTTTATCAAAATGATGGAGAAGCGCCGTGCCAAAAAGAAGTGATATAAAAAAAATACTTATCATAGGTTCGGGTCCGATAATAATAGGGCAGGCCTGTGAATTCGATTATTCGGGGACACAAGCCTGTAAGTCCTTGAAAGAAGAAGGGTACAAGGTTATTCTTGTTAACTCGAACCCCGCGACCATTATGACCGATCCGGAATTGGCCGACGCGACCTATATCGAACCCATAACGCCGGAGATGGTCGAGAAGATCATCGTGAAAGAACGGCCGGACGCGCTTCTGCCGACGCTTGGCGGACAAACAGGATTGAATACGGCGATGAAACTTGCGGAACACGGTGTATTGGACAAATACAAAGTTAAGATGATAGGTGCGGACCGACACAGTATCAAAAAAGCGGAAGATCGCGAAGATTTCAAAAAAGCCATGCAAAAGATAGGGATGGACCTGCCGAAAAGCAAACTTGCTTATAATATGGCCGAAGCAGAAGAGGCGCTCAAAGAGATTGGTCTACCAGTTATTATCCGGCCGAGTTTTACTTTGGGCGGGACGGGCGGAGGGATAGCCAACACGCAAGAAGAATTTGAAAAAATATGCGCGTTAGGCCTTAAAAGCAGTATGATCAGCGAGGTCTTGATCGAAGAATCTGTTTATGGATGGAAAGAATATGAGCTTGAGGTGATGCGCGACAAAAAAGACAATGTTGAAATTATCTGTTCAATTGAAAATTTTGATTCCATGGGGATACAT
>JAQUNB010000181.1 GCA_028717825.1 Candidatus Omnitrophota bacterium | reverse complement strand
CCCACGTCGTTAGTGTCTAGTCTCTAGTGCCTTGTGACTAGTCGTTTTAAGGTTACATGAGGTTAATCCAGGTTAATTAATGTTACAAGAGGTTACGTATCGCGATAAGTGCAACCTAAATTAACCTCAATTAACCTTATGTAACATTATGTAACCTTTGTCCCACCATGCTATATGCCAAAGGCTAAATGCCATCTGCAAAAAGTTCGTTCCCACCGGCACTACAAGTTTTTCATCTCATCCGCAAGCGTAGCCTTGGAAAGGGAATGCGCTCTCCGCAAAGGTTCGGGGATCTTGAACTTGGTGCATAGACTCAAGGTGATAGTTATCGCGTCTTCCAGTCTTATCTTATATCCTTGCGAAACGAAATTTGGTTTTGTGTTATCCTTCGTTCTTAAAACAGCGCCGATTATCTCGTCTTTGTCTTTAATGAACGAGTAAGATCCCTTGCATGGCCCGGGCATTTCAAACGTTCCAAAAAGCGGTGTTTTCGCGCATCCCACACTCGGCCGATCAAGCCATAACCCTATGTGCGAAGCCAGCCCCAGCCTGCGCGGGTGAGCTATCCCTTGAGCGTCAAAAAGTATCACGTCCGGTGCATTTTTCAATTTTTTAAAACATTTAATGACAACCGGGCCTTCCCGAAAAGATAATAACCCCGGGATATACGGGAAAACGGTTTTCATTACCAAAATTACTTCTTCTATAATAGCCATATCCGGATAAGAATAGACGCATATGGCGGCACACGACATCTTTCCGCGAAAAGAAACGTCTACACCGGCTACTTTTTTTATTTTTTCGGCATTAAGCTTTTTAAAATTTGTTTGAATTTTCGCCGCGAATTTTTTCTGCAGATCTACAGCTGCTTTCGGGGTGAGGCGCCATCTGTGCAAGTCTTTGATCTTCATAAGGGAATGTTATTACACATCTTTATATTTGTCAACTTTGTGCAAAGATGTTAATATTAGAAAAACGTGACAAGAAAAATTATAAAGTTCACTATAAAGGGCCTAAATGAAATGTCCTAATTGTAGAAAAGATATATCCAATACTGCGGTGAGATGCAGATTTTGCCGGAAACCGGTAAACAGCCACAAATATGAACAGCACGCCGCAAGTTATAAACCTTTCATTTCTAAATTTATAAATAAACTCAGACAAATATTGTTTTTCGGTAAAAACACCGGAAAATGTTCTTGGGACATGGCGGAGGTCATAATTTTTATTTGCTTGATGGTCATGTTCATTTTCAAGGATCCATTCCATATCGGCAGGAACATCATACATTTTTTACGGTTACATTTCCTTATTTTTACAAAAGAACCAAAGTTATTCTATTATCTCAACGTTTATATAAATACGGCGATTTTCAAGTTCGCGAGCGTGATCCTGCTCGCGGTGATCATGTCCATGCGCAAAATATCTTTCAGGCGTGAAGTTCTGGGGATAGCTAAAATGCCAGATTTCAGGGCCTTGTGGCTGCCGGCGTACCTGACTTTGTGCGTCGTATTCCAAATAATATTCAGCACAAATCCTCTTATGCCTAATATCCCGTTCAATTCGGTTTTTGCGGAAGCTAAAATAATAGGTAACATCGTGATGATATTTTCAGTTTTATTGATAGCACCGGTCGTTGAAGAGATAATATTCCGTGGTTTTTTGTTTCCGGCAATAAACAAATATTTAGGTATATATATATCTATAGTGTTAACTAGCGTTCTTTTTACCTTGGCGCACTATCATCAGGTGGGGAATGATTATTTATTCGCGTTTTTACTGTTCATCTTAAGCTTGGTGATCACATGGGCCAAGGCACTGACAAAGTCTACTTGGTTTGCTATTGTACTACACGCTATATATAATTTCACTTGTGTGGCTTTCGGATTAATAAATTACTTATTTTTAGGATATTGACCATGAAAAATGAAAAAGCTTACCTAAGTTTACTAATGTCCGCTATCCTATTTTTTTCTAGCATAACTTGTGCCTATTCATTGGAAAAGAGCGTGGAAGAAAAGTTGTCTAAAATAGAGAAAGCTCTCATAGCGGACGGTAAATATAAAGAATCACTTTCTGAATTGAATTCAATGATAGTAAAGCTTTCCACGTCCGCTTCGGGGAATGATAGGGCCCGCCTGTATCTCGATGTGGCTCTCGCGTACTATGGAATGATGGATTACAATGAAGCCGATAAGAACTTCAAGATCGCGGGAGAGTTTGTAAAAGACAGCGAGGTAAAGAAATTCGTTCTATATTCGCTCAATGTATGCAAGGAGAACAGTGATCTTTTAGAAAATATCCAAAAATTTAATAATGAATACAGCGCTACCGACGAAACGGGCAAGATAACGGTCGATGAAGCTTTAAAAGATCAAATTATCAGTGCTCACGCTGCGATGATAGACCGCCTAGCCAAAGGTAAGCATTATTATCCGGCTATTGTGCTTCCTCACATACTTTGGCTAATAGGTAATACCCCCGAACAAGCAGAGTTATATAAATTCGCCGCCGGTATTTACTATATGGGCATGTTTTATAAAGAAGCGGAAAATTACTATGAAAAAGCGTTGAAATTCGAAAAAGATGACCCAAAATTATATGAAGAATTGGCAAATACCGAGGTTGCACTCGGAAATCTGGATAAAGCGGATGACGAGTACCAGAAAGCCATTGAAGCGTACAAGAAAAAAGGTTTAAAAGATAAAGACCCGGGTATAGTAAAGCTGATGAACATAAAACAGGCGTTGCCTAAGAAATATGGCGATATTGCGAAACTGGTTGAAAATAAAAGCTTTAGCGAAGCTGAGGAAGTATGCAAAAAGAGATTATCGCTTAATTCCGGGGATATTGCCGCCCTTACACAATTGGGAGAGATCTACTGGAAGACCGGGAAAAAGCAGCAAGCTATAAAGCTATTTCGTAAGACCATCAAGATAGCTCCGGATTATCCTACGGCGCATTTAATGCTTGGAAAGGCGTATATATTCGAGCGAAAACCTGAAAAAGGGATAATGGAATTTAAGATATTTAAGGAAAAAATGCGGATTTTACCGGAAAAAAGCGAAGATACCACTGATTTTTATGTTTCTGGCCTGCAATACATTGCCTACATATATACAACACTCCAAATGTACAACGAAGCATTGAAAGAGTATCAAGAAGCTGTAAAGCTCAAACCGGTCGATCCCAAGACCCATTATAACTTGGCGATATGTTATTATGCGGGGTTCAATAGTAGAGTAAAGGCATACAACGAGATGCAGAAGGTAATTGAAATAGGGACAGATACGGAGCTTACAGAGAAGGCTAAATTTTATATTGATTACATGCGAAGGAACCCGGATTCGCGGATCGTCGGAAGTGTAGAGTTTATTTATGAAGATTAAAAGAAATCCCACTGATTAATTAAAAAAAAGTCAGAAAAATTTTTCCCGTAAATAAATTATGTAAAAAATGTCTAGTAAAAACTTGACATTAACTTATTGTAAGTTATAATTAATGTAATTTTGTAAACAGAGGATACGCTGCTTAAGAGTTGTATTGATTTCGTTCAAGATAAGGAGGAGTAATGCTTAAGAATTTCGTAGTTTGTGGTATTATGTTACTGGCTTTGACTATAGCTGGTTTGGTTTATGCAGAAATTGATTTTTCTCAGGTAGACGGTGGGTTAGGTGTATATGGGCGCGCAGGAAGTACTACTTTGAACGATACGAACACTACGGC
>JAQUNB010000180.1 GCA_028717825.1 Candidatus Omnitrophota bacterium | reverse complement strand
AGTTCGACAAATACAAATGCTGGAATACTGGAGCTGGAAAAAGCGTATAACGTGATCAAGAAATATCCCGAAGTCGTCGCTTTATATATCGCGACGAGGCCTGATTGTATTGATGAAGAAAAACTGGAACTCATCGCCGGCTTTAAAAAAGATTATGAGGTTTGGATAGAATACGGGGTTCAGACGATCCATGAAAAGACTCTTAAATTTATTAATAGGGGTCATACCTTCGCTCAATCGGTAAACGCGATAAATAGAACCGCTCGAAAGGGGATAAAAGTCGGTGCGCATTTAATGCTTGGGCTTCCGGGGGAAACAAAAAAAGATATGATCGCGACAGCGAAAGAAATATCGAAACTGCCGGTATCCGGCGTTAAACTTCACGTGCTGCATGTATTGAAAGGCACCAGGCTTGAAGAAATGTATAACGAAGGAAAAATTAAATTATTAGATAAAACGGAATACGTTGGTATAGTCTGCGATTTTCTTGAAAACCTAAAGTCTGATTGCGTGATCTTGAGATTAGTTTCTGACGCGAAGGATGAAGTCCTCATCGCGCCGAAATGGATCAACGATAAACTCTCCGTAATAAATGCCATCGATCGCGAATTTGCCTCGAGAGGTACTAAGCAGGGAAGCGCGTGCGCATAGCGGGACGAGAGACGAAGGACGATTGGGGTTCGGGATTCGGTGTTCATGTTTCGGCCCACGTTGTTCGGCTCACGGCCCACGTTACGAGAGACGACTGACGACCGCTCGCATTGCTCGCTAGGACGAGGGACGAAGGTTACATGATGTTACGTAAGGTTGATCGAGGTTAATTTAGGTTACACTCTTCGCAATGACGTATAGATGTTTTTAACGTAACCTCATGTAACATCAATTAACCTGAATTAACTTCAAGTAACATGGGCCGTGGACTACAAACCCCAAAACCCCTTGTCTTCCAAATCAGAATACTTCCATAACTCATTATAAATACTTAAGATATCAACAACGTCTCAAAACCGTCATACCAAATTGTTAAGAAGATGTTAAGAATACAACATTTACATACTTTTTATTGAACTAACGCTAAAAAGTTGATATAATGTTATTAATCTAGATAATGGCAAACCTATAGCGATATAGGGGCGCAAAACTGTGGGTCTAGAGACAATATAATATTTATTTGTCTGGTATATTTTTACCTAGATAGCCAAGTTGCCTAGAAAAAGCGGCTTGGCTTTTTTTTATCCGCCTTCGCAGAAGACCGCGGGCTTTGCCCGTGGATGAATGCGATAGGATCTTCTGCTTCGGCGAGATGTTCGCCGAAGGGCAAAGCCCCTCTCGAGAAGTATGGCGGATAATTCCTGCGAAGCGGCCAACAGAAATTTTGCCGCGAAGCAGAATGTTTTTAGGGGCCATGGCTTTGCCTGTGTGAGCTCCATATATGTCCCGGAAAAAGGAGTGGTATTATCCCTCCCACAGTGGGGTGATGCCGCTCCCCGAGCTAATAGAAAAGTAAATTGAACAGAATAAAACGAATATGAATAATTACAAAAATAGACATAGGATATTGATAAAGACCATAGCAATGGCCGTGGTGTGTCTATTTACGATAAATACGGTTTCATGGGCGCATCCTGATTTTACTAAAACCGCCTCTAGCGCCACGCTTGCGCCTCAATCTATTTTTAAGCCGCTCAAGGATGAAGGGATAGAAAGTTCCGCGGAGCTCGAGTTCCAGCTTATTGCCGGGGTGCGTTTACTTCTTGCCGGGAAACACGTAACCGAAGTGAACGGAATATTAGGCGGAACGGCAAAAAAAATAGATTTTCTTAAATCTCGCAAAGACCCGGAAAAAGAAAACGCGGTAATGGCTAAATTTAAAGTTCAGGGAAAAGATGATGTAATTTTTGAGATTAGTTACCGAGATACGGAAACAACGCCGGGTGACGAGAATGTACGCGACATAGGGGACGATATAAGCGTCAAAGATGCCGTTCTCGACAAAATAAGCCCGATTGACGGTCTCCATTATGGGAACATATTTCAGCAAAATGATGAGATCGTAATAACAAAGCTTAGGGAAGAGGATGGACAGCTTAATACGCCGGAGGCGAATGGTAATGAAGAAAAGTACCCCGGTATAATCGACGAGTTATTAAAAAGGAGCCAAACGCCGATAATTTTTTCAACTCACGCAAATCCTGAACGCAAATATTCTATTCATATTCAGCAAGAGGCTGTTCCCAATGAGGCATTATTTCTGCTAAGGAAGAATATACAGCCTAAATGCACGATCAATGTTTTAAGACTTCCTGAGCGTTCCGGTGAACCGGCATACCCCGTAGCTATTGTCACAGGTATTTCCGAAAATGAAAAGAGCAGTGTAAACCTGGAATGGGTGATCGTCTTGGATTATGCGGAAATATACAAAAGGATCAATGAATTCGGCGAGCGAAATCAGAAAAAAATGACGTTCTTGGATTTAATGAAAGAGTATTTTCAATTCAATTATGAATCGGAATATGTGCTGCAAGTAAAGATGTTGTACGAATACATTACTTCCGATCTAAAAATCGATACAGAAGAAGGCGCAAGGGGATTTTTTACGAACGCGCCAAGAGAATTAAAACGGAACGGTTTAGCCAGGGCAGTTACCGAATTTCTGACAAGTTTCGCGCCCATCGGAAGCAAACTTTGCTTAACCATAAACAATAAGGAAACCATGGAGTCTTTAGATTCAGGAGGAGTCTATGAAAATACTTTGCACGGGAAATGGTTCGGCAGCCTTGGTTACGAAGTAGTCCAGGGAATCAGAAAACATGAGGAAGATTATCCAAAATATGTTTTGGAGAAAAAACGCCTGCCGACAATAAAAACTGTTTGGGAAGATCCCGGGGTGCTGGGTAAGCATGTTGTTGTTCCCGAACCATCTCCTGCTCTAAAATCCGATCTTAAAGCGCTAAGAAACGCTATATTCTTTTTTGTATATCAATTTTTGGTCAGACATAATGAGAAAGAACCTGATCCGGAAGACGAGATCACGATAAATAAAAGGATGGTTACATATACAGGTTATAAAAGAGTTTCCTTGCAGTCGGAAGAGATATTGGCGACAGCGAACAGCCACGGTTGTGTACCGGTTATCTGTCAGGAGATCAGCGGTAGTGACACTTACAACCATTTGTACCATATGCCTACGGATGCTACCCCTTACGGCGTGCATCAATCTCCGGATCTTAGCCATAATTTTTTTGATCAGTTCAGATATATAATCAATGATAATCAAAATCTAATATTTATTTTGTTCTGTGAAAAAAAAGGATTAAAAACGTATACAGAACTTTCAGAACTTATCTTAAAAAAATATAAGAATAGCAAGGTTTTAATTGTTTATGATAAAGACCAGCGGGTTAAAGGCGCTTTTGCTATGACTGAAGGAGTGGGACTTTTTTCCGGGAAAGTAAGGAAAGGAAATTTTTCTATCCCTGCAGCAGGACGCGGTGCGAAGAATGTTGCTTTAGCTTGGGAGGATATTAACTCGATGCTTGCCGGGAAGAAAAGTTTAGTCGTAGATCTTAAGGATCTGACTGAAAGTGATTTTAGTCAGGAGAAACCTTTCGAGGCAAAGCCTACGAACGGAATGGGAGGAGCTGATTTTTCGCGGGAAGACGAGGGAAGGATTGCCGAAGAGCACAAGGATGAATGTTCTATCGGTGAAGAGATAAAAGAGATTTTAAGAGGA
>JAQUNB010000179.1 GCA_028717825.1 Candidatus Omnitrophota bacterium | reverse complement strand
GAAGCGTCCGCAGCCCCGACATCATGCCCGTAATCCATCCACGGCAAGTTGATCCCTTTGTAGAAAGTGTCGGACGCGACTTTTCTTTCGGTCACAGGCCACGTCGTATCACTTGGATCTTCCGGCGTACAGGTCTCTATATTACCGTTCGGATAATATTTTTTAATGTTTACAAGGTTCCAGGATCCATCCCAACTGAATATATTTGTAACACCGTTAGCCGCATCATAATAAGAACTCGTATACGATTGCTTCGTAACCGGATCAAGAGCCAAAAGTGAGATGTCGCCGTTAGCATCCCTTTTTATCATATAATCGTCATCCAGATATTCATACGACGCGATAAAAGTCCCCGTTGTGCTTCCGTTTATGATCGCATCTTCGTCTCCGCTCGTATAAGAATAAGTGTTCTTATATAAAACATTACCCTGCAGATCCGCTCTTTCATAATATTCGTAGGAGTAATACGTAAGGGCTTGGTGATACCCCTCGCCAAGCGCATGCAACTCCCTTAATAGACGGCTTTGTATGTTTCCGCTGGCATCAAGATATGTTTCGAATACATAAGCCGCCGACAGCGTTCCCGTGACCGTACCATCAAGAATACCCGCCTCTTGAGCTTCTGTGTAATTGTATTCTCTTTTCTCTTTAATGATATTTTCCATTCCGGCTTCGGTGAAATAACTATAGGTCGTGCATTTGTTGGTTAAAGTATTGATCTCTTTCATCAGTCGTCCCGACTCGTCACGCAGATATTTTTCCAGCACCGTCACCCCGTCTGAGTCGTATACGATCTTCTCTCGTTCGATCCAGCCGTTAGTAAGGATATTTAGGTTATTGACTATGCCTTTATGGTCATACAAGATTGATACCCTTTTTTCCTTTGATATGACGTCACTCAATTCAACACTATTCTGTTTTGGCGTATATTCACCGTCGTACTCGGTTACCATAACCTGTCCGTTAACATCGTCCCAAGTCCATGTTTTATAGCCATCGAGCTCAAAAACAAGTATTAATCTTCCGTAATGGTTCCATTTGTCGCCGTACAACCATTCATCCTTGTATTCGTAAATATAACCGTCCGTCTGTATCTTCCGTTTCCAATTATCAGTACCGGTATCAGTATAAAGTTCGATGGTGTCATTATTCAGCCCCGGATAAGTAATTCTCAAAAGTTCCCCATCCGTCCCATATTCCGCGGTATGGATAAGAACTCCGGGGTTGCTTATTTCATAGGCATATTTGTAGTGGACAACTTTTTCATTTGGAGAGGAATAATATGCGTAAGTATACAATCTATTTTCGTCTATGTGGCGCTCTTCCGTTAAAAGCCCTGAAGCATCATAAATATATTCTTCTAGTAGTGTCAGACCATCGCTATCGTAAACCTTTTTGTCGCGGAGTATCCAGCCATTCGTCGCGGGATCGAGATCGATAGCTTCACTATTATGATCATAAACGTAACTTGCGCTCCTGTCAGACTGTATGATCCCTGCATTTTGCGCCGCTCCAAGGCTCACCGAATAAACGCCTTCATATTCGTCCACCGAAACCTGTGATGGATTAGTGCTCCAATCATATGTGCGATATATCGGCGCAGTTAGAGAATACTTGTAAAAAAGCGACACACGCCCATACCCCTGTAACCCTGTTCCCGGATCATAATTTTCATTCAAATATTCTGTGATGTTCCCAGTCTCAGAGGTTATCCTACGTAACGTACCATCATCGAAATTTTCTTCGCGACTCAGGAAAGTACCTGTCGATAAATTCCTTTTTTCTTTGTATAAAACGATCTCGTTTGTCGGATCCGCTTCATTCACATATGCAAATGTCCAATACACGCCAGTCTCGAATAGATCTATCTTGGAAACTCTACCGTATTCTGATAAAGTAGCCGAATCAACATGCGCAATCTCGTCCAAATAATAATATTTCACGTGTTTGCCAAAGTAGACGCTTCCCGCGGTACCTTCCGGATCAACCTCTTTAGTTTGAATACGCCCGCTTGCATAGTAGGTGTACACCGGATCAGCCGCGAAAACATTGGGTGTGGCAAAAATAAGCAAGATCGCTGCCGTTAAAGTAATATATTTTTGTATGCCGCTTCTCATTTTTCTTACTCCTTTTTTGTGAGTAGAATTGTCGTAATTTTCTGTTATGAAATTAAACAGCTACTTTCTTATACACTATTATGATATCACATATATAAAATGATTCAAGAACAAAATTTCGAACTTTTTTGATGCCTAACAAATCGAGTTTTTAATACATAAATTAGCAGTGAGCAACACTGGCCTTTTCTGTAAATTACAGTCATCAATGGTTTATTTCAAATATTTTACATAATTTAAAACCCCCCTTCCTTTCTTTTATCACAACCGCTCCCTGAAAACCGGTTACATAGATAGAAGCCTTCAGTTGCTTTAAGATTTCCACCAGATCTTTATCTATGGATTTAACATCGCCATTAGATATTACAAAATCTTTAGCTTTTGTTTTACAAAAAAACTCCCTCATAATGGACGTTTCCCCCAGTCCATTACCATGGTGCGGAACCTTTACCAGATCAGCCCGAAACGACTCTTTCGACTTCAGCATGTCAGTCATCGCTTTTTGCTCTATGTCGCCGCAAAAAAGAACGCTATTCCCCTTATCGGTAATTCCTTTAAGCACAACGGAGTTTTCATTTAAGTTAGTGAACTTTTTTTCTGACGGGTTCAAAACAACAAAACGCATCCCGCTAAAACCATTTATTAGGTCGCCTTTTTTCACCTCGATCAAGGCAATTTTTTTCTTTTGGACCTCGCGGAGGAAATCCCCGCAAAACCCCATTCTCAAAGGATCTCGTAGATATTTGCCGTTCACTATCGCCGTGTTCACTCTAAAATTTTCAAGAACGTAGAGAACCCCGCCCAGATGATCCGCGTGCGGATGCGTAACAACCACGCAGTCTATAACCCTTATACCTTTTTTCCAAAAATAGTTCGCCAAGATCGTCCTTCCGCTGTCTCTTTTTCTTTTCTCGTCCTTTAACCCGCCGTCTATCAGCATATTCCTGCCGTCAGGAAACTCGATAAACGCGGCATCTGCCTCGCCCGCATCGAAAAAAGTTATTGTTATCTCTTGCGGCGGGAATTTAAGTACTTCATTCCACAAAAAGATATTTGCCGAAAAAAGCAGAAAAACTATCACGAGGGTCTTTGACTTCATCTTTCGATAAAAAACGATAAGACCCAATATGCCTAAGTAGAATAGCAGCGTCGACAAAAAGAACGGCGACGAGATCTTCACCCACGAGAACGGCACCCCCATAACAAATCTTAGGATATCCACAAGAATAACAAGGGCCCCACCTACAGACCCTGCCAGGCAATATGAAACTGCGGACAAGAAGCCAAATTGTCCGGTAAAAGCTAAAAAAATCGCTAATATCATTATAAAAAATAGCATCGGTATCGCGACCAGATTCGCGAGCATCGCCGAAGGAGAGATTATATTAAAATACGAAGCTACTAGCGGCATCGTTCCTAGCCATGCCGCAACCGTTATTGAGACGCTTTTTGAGACGTACTCTTTAAGCTTCTCAAATATGTTTTTCCCGCCGCCGGATCTTTTAAAATATCGGGGCCTCAAAAAATCGCTTATTACCGGTTCTATATAGACGATCGAAGCGACTCCCGCGTATGAAAGCATGAACCCGGCGTCAAAGAGCTGGTTAGGTCTGAGATAGACTAT
>JAQUNB010000178.1 GCA_028717825.1 Candidatus Omnitrophota bacterium | reverse complement strand
CAATCCTCGACCCGGGGTGGATATACGACGTCACCACGCCCTGTCCGGTTGTGCGGCTGGCCTTCTTGGCAGCGCCGGCGAGACCCTTCTCGCGCAGCCACTGCAGGGCCTTGTCCATGTCGCCGCCAGAACTCTCCAGCGCCTTCTTGCAGTCAAGGACTCCAGCGCCAGTCTTCTCGCGCAGATCCTTCACCATTGCGGTTCCGATCTCCAACGTATCCTCCATAATCGGTCGTGACCGCGGCAAAGCCGCTCGTCACAGGCCTGTTCGCTAGTTTATTCGGTTGCGGGAACGTTCATCGCCTGGGCCAGTTCGGCGGTCACAGCGGCTTCAACAGCAGCGCCGGGCGCTTCAGACTGTCCGTCTTTCGCAATTGAATATGAAGTACCGTTAGTCGAAAGATTCTTTTCTTCCCACTCCCGAAGCTCCCCGGGATTATTGAACATGAATTCTTTCGTCACCTCTTTTATGTTGGCTTCTCCAGTGACTTTCCACGGCCTTACTCTTTTCCCGAGTTTCGTGAAGAATTTTACGCCCATAGTTCCCGCAAGAAGTACCGCCACTATAAGCGTAAAAATATATAGTGCTTTGGACAGTTTCACTGAATTTACCTTCCGCTATATTTTTATCTGCTCTGCCCAATCACCAAGCATCGGGATCTTCCACTTATTCCCCATAAGTACCTGAACAATACCAATGAGCGATAATATCCCACACACCAGAAAACCCAGTATATAGACGATAGCGCCAAGCAAAGGAATTATACCCACAACACTTACCCCGATCTCAATAATAAACAACATAAGCCCCTGCTTTGAGTGAAACTTAATAAATTCATTGTCCTTCTTCATCAAAAGCGGGACCAGACAAAGGATCCACAGATAGGCCAATATCGCGTACATATTATCGGTTGATTCGGGTGAGGAGTTAGATACTTTTTTCTCCATTTGTTTCCTCCTTGTGTAGGATATCGCATAACTAATTGGTTAGGGGAATAATATAGTATATTTTAATGGCATTGGCCTAAAAGTCAATAATGAATAATCGAAGAGGTGGATACGGGTTTGGCCCTGTAACAAAAAAGCCCCGGTCCGCAAATCGCGAACCGGGGCTTTTTTGAAGCAGCTACTATATCACTTAGAAGCTTAATTTCACTGTACCAACAACATCCGCCGCAACGTCGCTGTTTCCATTAGCCCAGTGATTACCCGGGAAGAACCATCCGGCCAATAGGCCAAAAGACACGTCTTCCGTATAATCCCAAGTCAAGTTAAAATCAAGTTCGTCGCCGATGTTCTTGTTGGGTGTTACGCCAGCATATCTTTCGCAAAGCCAGAAATGACCATAAGTAGCGTTAATAGTCAAGCTATCTGTCGGTTCAATAGAACCTTTCAAAAGCAGCTGCTGCTGGTTTGTGCAAGCAGGAGAGCTCGCTTGAAGGGTTCTGTAGAACACATTCTGCCATTCTCTTATCGCTGTATCGAATTTACCTCTGTACATTACATCCCACCCGGTATATGTTCCGCTCGCGAAAGCGTTGTTATCATCCGAGGCATCTGTCTCACCGGAATAGAGAATGTACTCGATAGCCACAACCGGCTTCCAAGCATATTTATCTTTCCAATAACGGCATTCGAGAGACGCATCAACTGCCCATGCGCTTCTCTGTCTTGTAGTATTCTGATAATCTGCACCAAGGAATTGACCGAACTGATAAGCACCTTCAGCACTGACTGTCCAGTTCTCAATCGGATCAATACTGCCGCGAGTACCAAGAACGTAAATATTGTTGCTTGTGATACCATTTACGCTTCCAATACTCGTACCTGCAGGTGAACCAGTATTGCGGTCTTGCTTCCACCAGAAATAACCTTCCGCATCCGCATTGTATTTATCGAACACGTAACCGGCATTTACGCCCCAGAGGTTAACATCGTCGTCTTTTCTCATACCGTTTTCAGTTATTTTCGCGTACACCGCGTCGATCGTTAACGGATCATAGTCCAAAGTAGCGCGGATCGCATCAAATGATCTGATCGCAGTATATTCCGCCGCGTAAATATCATTTCTGAATTGTGTCAGGTTTGCCCCTATGATGAAGCCTTTACCAAACCAAAGGTCCTGACGGCCTATCCTCAACGTTAACGGAGAATAGAGGAACTGTTTTAACTCGATATACGCAAGAGCGACATCAACCGCGAAAGAATCCGCGTTAGTATCGGTTGTAGTATATCCTACAGTTCGGCTCATTAGAGTACCTTCAGGGCCTATCTGACACATTTGGCCATCATCAAGATATACATTGTCGCCCCATACTCTCTGGTTAACGAGTCTGATGACACCGCCGACATTGTCGGTTAGATCCGCATCAACCTGAACTTCGGCTGTGCTCTGTAAAAAAGTAGCCCAGTCGTTCGAGGTCTGTGCTGTCCTGGCTTCATGGTTCTTAAGATCATAGTTGCATCTCGCGAATGCGCGTTCTGTAATGGCTCCGCTCACTTTAACGCTTTGAGTTTCGGCGTATGCCCCTACCGATAGCGCTAGCGCGATTGTTAGAACCGCTAGAATTTTCAGTAATCTCATTTTCCCTCCATTGGAATCACACTAAATGTTATTTATAAGAGCAGTTATAGCTTTGCTCACTTTTTTCGTTCTCTTCTATATTAGTATCGCCTTTTTTGTGACAGCTTCTGGCATATTATTCAAAAAATATTATTTCATCCCTCCTTTCTTTGCCGAGATTGAAACTGCCTTGGCGGTACATGCGTAACTCAACATTCTTTTCAAATATCATCATAAAATCTAACTTTTATAAATTCATGTGCAAGTATAGCATGAAAACATTCAATGTCAAGAGTGTTTTTAAAAGAATTTAATCGTTAGTTTATCAAAATCTTGATTTAAAACACCCCCCTTTTCTCTTTCCCTAAGTCATGGCATTTACAAACTTCGTTTCTTTCGTTGTGTATCAACTCTATAGCGCGACTTATTTATAAAAATGTCTATTATCGACAGTGAACGGCAATTTTATACATAATAGCAACCAACGATTTATGTAAATTTGACTAAAGTTACATACAAACTAGAAAATTACACAGGCGCAGAGACTTTTTACACCTTTTCAATTGATACGAGTTTTATCTGGATCTTTACCTATGATTTTTGCTTATGCGGCTAACGATTTTTTGAGAATTTTGTAATATTTCGAATATTATTTTGGGGGAACTGGTAAGGCTACCCAACAAACTTCTTATCTTCTTTTCGGTTAATAGATCATCCGGGGCATGCGTGTCGGTGTTAAGTACCAATTTTGAGCCGGTCTTAAGCGCAACTTTAAAAACGTGACTATTGGTTTTGGAGTGCCCTCTCCGAGTAGTTAGTTCGAGCGCCACATTTTTACGGCGAGCGAGTTTCGCATCTTCTAGCGTAATAAAACCGGGGTGTGCCAAGATATCTACACCGGCGTTTATAGCCGCTCTATTGGTACCCGGTATTACAGGCTCAACCGGTGATTGGCCATGAGCGACGATGATCCATGCGCCTTTACTTCTGGCATGCTTAACAAGCTCGGGAAAAACCTCTCAGGGCACATGAGTTATCTCAACTCCCGGAATAACAAAAATATCCCAATATTTATTCAGCACCTTTGAGGCTTTTACAAGTCCATCCAAAACACTATCGATATTTGAGTGATCAATATGGTCGGTAAGCGCGATCGCCTTGTAACCGGCAACTTTTGCCCGCCTTACTAATTCGCTG
>JAQUNB010000177.1 GCA_028717825.1 Candidatus Omnitrophota bacterium | reverse complement strand
AAAAGGTGCGGTTGTATCCTTCGCGCTTACATCTTCGGAGAATTATGTAAGCGGGGAAATGCGGGATTATTTTCAGTCGATATATTTGAGCTTGCGCGAGTGTTTCCCTGAAAGGCTGATCATCCCAGGGGATACGGCGTATTTTCTGGCATCGAATGAACAAGGGGCCCTTACTAGCGACTACAACGTGCTTTTAAAACGGTTGGAAGAAAGAAAGATCGAGACCCTGTACGTCCGTGAATATTATCTTTTCGACAAGCTGGCAAAAGAGAGGGTAGATTACTTAAAAGATAAGATCGAGCGGGATATCAGCGTCGCCGCAAACGAAGATTTTCGGCCGGCCGCGTATTATTACGCGACTATTTTCTGGGGCAGTCAGTTTGATGCGGCGAAAGGCAAAAAATATTTAAGCCATGTAACTTGCGGGATCATTTGGAGCGTGACGTTGCTATTTTGTGTCGCTATCCTCGCGATGTGCCTCAAAAATAGAAAATTATTCACAAAACGGATCGTTTTGACCGCGGTCATGACGACCGGATTCTCTGAGATCGTTTTTCAGATGACCGTCCTTTTGTCTTTTCAGATAATTTATGGTTATGTCTATTACAAATTGGGGATCATAATTACCTCGTTCATGGTGGGGCTGGCGATAGGCGGATCCCTCATGTCAAAATATATCGGCAGGATCAAAAATGACACAAAGGCGTTCTGTCTAACACAAATAAGCATTTGTATCTATCCGCTTATTTTGCCGGCGATCTTTTTGTGGTTGGCAGGGACACGCGTGGGAGCTGTTTCGTGGGTGGGTGCGAACTTGATCTTGCCTCTTATGCCGCTTGTTGCGGGTGTAATAGGCGGGCTACAGTTCCCGTTGGCCGTCAAGCTCTCCGTTCCAGAAGATGAACTTTTGCGCCCGTCGGCAAACGCGAGCATCGGCAGGATCTCGGGGCTTAATTACGGCCTTGATCTTTTGGGGGCCTGCGTCGGTTCTTTTTTTACGGTATCGCTCCTTGTCCCGGTGCTTGGTATCTTCCAGACTTGTTTTCTGGCGGCGGCTATCAACTTTGTCGTGCTTGTTATCCTGCTTATAGGTAACGGCGCAAAATCCCGAGGAAAATGAGACATGGCCTTGAAAAAATCCAACTCTAAGGTATACCTGTAGTAGCGGATCCGGACATTAGATTGATAAAATTGAGGCAGGCATGGAACAATTCGAAAATATCAATAAAGAATTATTGAGGGAGATCGACAAATTACGAAGGGCTCTCAAAGACTCAGAGATGCTCAAAAACCGGTGTTTTTTGGCGGAAGAAAAGGCCGAAAAGAGCGAGGCGAAGTACCGGTCTATATTTAGCTTTCTGCCGTATGCGGTTTTTACGACCGATACCTATGGTAGACTTCTTGAGTACAATGAGCAAACAGATCAGATCTTTAAAAAAATTACAGGGAGGAGCGCAAAATATTTTTTGGATAAGACTTATGAAGAATTCGGGATGCTGGATAAAAAGAATTTAGATCTTGCTCGCAACGAATTTACGAAAGCGGTTCGCGGAAAAGTTACAGGGAAAACGGTATATGCAATAACGGCGGACAAAGAAGAAAAATTTCATGTTGAGGTAGTAAACATACCGATTTTTGACAAGAATGTAGTTCAATTCATCCTGAACGTAGGACAGGATGTAACCGAAAGTTTTCTCGCGGAAGAAAGATTGAGGAATTCCGAGGAAAGGTTCAAGACGTTCTTTGAGTACGCGCCGGACGCTTATTTTATGAGTGACATGGAAGGGGCTTTTGTAGAGGGAAATCTCGCCTCGGAAAGACTTACCGGCTACAAGAAGAGCGAGCTGGCAGGGAAAAGTTTTACTCAGGCGAATATTTTAAGCGCCGACCAGTTGCCAAAAGCCGCTTTGATACTGGCGAAAAATGTCATGGGCAAACCGACCGGACCCGATGAATTTGTCGTTCGGAGCAAGGACGGCACCGAAAAGGTCGTCGAGATCAATACTTTTCCTGTGAAACTTAGGGATAAGACGGTTGTTTTGGGCAGTGCCCGAGATATTACCGAACGGAAAAAAGCCGAAAGGGCTCTTAGGGAATCAGAGAGCAACTATCGAACAGTTTTTAACGCTTTTATTGATCCGTTGTTCATACACGACGTAAGGACCGGTGCGATAATCGACGCCAACGAACAAGCGTCTCTGGCAACGGGGTATACACTGGAAGAATTACGAAAAATGCAAGTTGAAGATTTTAGTACGGCTGTTGAGCCGTATGTGCAAAAAAGCGCCATAAGCTACGTCCAGAAGGCGGCCGAAGGTAAGGTGCAGGTATTTGAATGGCACATTAAGGATCGGGCGGGGAACATTTCATGCGCCGAAGTTTCTCTTAAACCGATATTGCTTAACGGAGTGAAGAGAGTGTTGGCGCATGTAAAGGATATCACGAGCCGTAAAGAGTCCGAGAAAGCGCTGCGCCAGTATATCAGGGAACTTGAGATCTACCACAATGCCAGTATAGGTCGGGAAGAGCGCATTCTTGAGCTTAAGGATGAGATAAAACAGCTTACCAGATCGCTGGGGAAGGCCGAGGCATGAATTCAATTTTATTATTGAGCCTTTTCAGCTTCTTTATATATTCCTACCTCGCCGTTTTTGTTTTTGTAAAAAACCCGAAGGAATTGATCAATAGAGTTTGTTCAGGAAGCATACTATGCTTTGTGGTCTGGAGCTTTGGTATGATCTTTTACATGAATTTCAACCTGCCGGCAGAAACCCGTTGTTTATTCATGAATATCGGGTCTTTGGGGTGGATAACTTTTAGCAGCCTATTCGTACTGTTCATTTTGGTATTTTCGGAGAATTGGACATTGTTGAACAAAAAAATAACTTATGTAGCGCTTTTTGGCGGCATCCCGGTTTTTATATATATGCAATGGACCGGACAGTTACTTGTGGCGGTAGAGAAGCATGGCTCTTGGATGATAGACGCGTGGTCGGGGTCGGTGTGGCCGCATATTTTCGCCGCGTATTATCTCGCTTTGATGCTCTGGGGGGTCTTTGTACTGATGCGTTGCGGGATCGCCTCGGGTGACGCGCGAAAGCGAAGATATGTGAGGATACTATTTACAAGTGTATGTGTTTCTCTTATGCTTGTGACTATAACGGATATCATTATCCCGATGGCTCACTTCTACCATGTGCCGTCGGTGGGCGGAATTCTTACGCTGTTCTGGGCGCTTGGGTTATATTACGCTATCGAAAAATATAAATTTTTGGCGGTTACACCCGCGCGGGCTGCAGAAAATATTATCTCCACAATGACCGACGCTCTAATTCTCCTGAACACCGGCGGCGAGATGGTGGCCGTCAATAACGCGGCTTGCGATATGCTGAAATATAAAAAGGAAGAACTGCGAGGCGTGAAGATGGATCTTCTCGTAACAGAAAAAAATTTTACGGAGAAGATAAAAAGCAGGATCTTGGAAGAAAAGAAGATCAACAACGAGGAAATGTATCTTGTCGCGAAGAATAAAGTGCAAATACCGGTTAGCTTCTCAGCGTCGCTTCTAGCCAGTGGAACCGGTGATTTTTCGGGTATTGTATGTGTTATCAGGGATATAACCGAGCAAAAAATAACAGAGAATATACTTCTTGAAGATGAACAAAAATTAAGAAAAAAAACTACTAAGCTTGAGACGGCGCTCTCTGAATCTGAAAAGATCCGCAGGATAATGTTGACTATGCTTGAAGATAATAATATTATCC
>JAQUNB010000176.1 GCA_028717825.1 Candidatus Omnitrophota bacterium | reverse complement strand
TTTCAACCTCATCCATATTGTGCGACGTCCAGAGTACGCCACCTGACCTTTCGGCGGCGAATTCGCGGATCTTGTCGCGGACCTCGCGCGCCGTGGCAGGGTCGAGCGATGCCGTCGGCTCGTCAAGCAAAAGAAGATTCGGCCTATTCAGCATCGCCTTGGCGAGGCTCACACGCGTCTGTTCTCCTGAAGAAAGCACGCCGCACTTTTTATCACGGAAGATCTCGAGATCGAATTGTTTAATAAGCTCATTAATGCGTTCCGATAAGTTTTTCACTCCGTACAAGCGTCCGAAGATCTGAAGGTTCTGTGTCACCGTTAAATTCCCGGGTAACGGTGTATATACAGCCGCGAAGTTCGTCCGCGCCATCGCTTTCGAGCGGTGTGAGGCAAGATCCAAGTCTTCTACGTGAATGCTTCCGCCATCCGGCGCCAGAACGCCGAGGACCATATTTATGGTGGTCGTCTTCCCCGCCCCGTTCGGCCCGAGAAGCCCCACTATCTCATTGCGATCCACATCGAAAGAGACCCCGTCCACGGCAACAGTTCCGTTATACACTTTACGCAATGATCTAACTGATAATATTGTCATTGTGATCGTCGGTCAGAAATAAAAAAAATAATAATTTCATGTTTAATAGTTTATCGCGATTGTGAATGTGTTACAAGCGTGATCTTGGCGTCTCAGGGGACGGACAAGAAACGAAGGACGAGGGGCGATCAGGGGTTCGGGGTTAGTGGTTCGGGGTTCGGCTCACGGGGCACGGCCCTCGGCCCACGTTACGAGAGACGAGGGACGACCGCTCGCTTCGCTCGCTAGGACGATGGACGATTGGGGGTCGGGATTCGTTGTTCGGGGTTTGGGTTTCGGCCCACGCGTGGTTTGTGACTAGTGACTTGTGGCTCGTGTCTAGTCGTTTGGGGTTCGGGGTTCGGGTTACCCATCGGCGTCATTCCCGCGCCAAGGCGAGCATAAAGAAGCGTTCAGCGGGAATCCAAATAACGTAGGGGCGCACCCAAGTGTGCGCCCGAGACAACTCTGAACAGAAACGGTTTTTCATTATTTGCAAATCAACCGTTTGATTACAAAGTAAAAGTTTCACAAAAAGGAGGCAGATATGAAGATTGGGAAAGTGCTTATTGCCGCGTTGGCGGTTTCGCTGTTTGGCGCGGTCTTTGCCGGGGTTACCTGCGGATGGCTATTTAGTTGGGTGTATAAACTTGAGCCGACAAATGTTTGGAGGCCGATGGAAGGGGCTCCCGGTTTGGCGTTTTATATAGGTAGTTTTTTGCTCAACATAGTTCTTGCGGGTGTTTACGCGTTACTTTGCAAAGGCATTCCCGGAAAAAATAGTTTGGTAAAAGGTCTTATTTTCGGATCATGCGTATGGGCAGTAGGTATGCTGCCCGGTATGTTCGCGACCCATTATTTTATGACCGTGGCGACCGGCGTTGTGATCTATTGGGTTATTTTAGGTTTAGTTGAAATGCCCTTAAAGGGCCTAATAATCTCCGCGATATACGGCGAATAAAGCCCGGGGACGGTTCATAAAGAGCCAGCCGGTAGGCGGAGCCCACGTTGACCGGCCCACGGGACACGGCCCTCGGCCCACGTCGTTAGTGTCTAGTCTCTAGTGCCTTGTGACTAGTCGTTTTAAGGTTACATGAGGTTAATCCAGGTTAATTAATGTTACAAGAGGTTACGTATCGCGAGGAGCACAGCCTAATTTAACTTCAATTGACATTATGTAACCTTCGTCCCACTGGGAAGAGATCCGGTATATGCGGCGAATAAAAAAAAAGAAGCGTGTTCGGGAAGCGCGCTCTTATCATGAACAAATATTATGTTATCGTTCCACTAATACTAACGGGATTTTTGACGACGTCGGATCATCATAAAGTCGCGTACCGGCACTATGAGTCCGGGCACGATAAAGTGGTCATTATCGCGCACGGTTTTTACAATAGTAAAGATGCCGTACAATTAAGACAGCTTGCGGATGAACTTACAGCCGAATACGATGTGTTCATGTTTGATTTTAGGGGGCACGGTGAAAGCAGCGGTTATTACACGTGGACCAGCACGGAAGGCCGGGACCTAAAAGCCGTTTTGGACCACATCGAAGGAAAATATAAAAAAACCGGCATGATAGCTTTTTCCTTCGGGGCTAACGTGGCCATCAATAATTTAGCCTCCGATAAACGCGTCGATTCGCTTGTTTCGGTCAGTGCCGCTACAGACCCGGGAAAGATCGATTACAAATTCTGGAATTTGGATTTTAAAGATGATCTGATCTATACGCTATTTACCGTCGAAGGTTGGAAGGGTAGGGGGTTTTGGACGGGGCCGTTCTGGCTCAAAAAAGAAAAGCCGATAGATAACATAGATAAGCTCGAAATCCCCGTCCTTTTTATTCACGGAGAAAAAGACTGGGTGATCAGCCCGTGGCATTCAAAGGCGCTTTATGACAGAACGCGCTCCCAAAAAAAATTGGTCATGATCAAGAACGGCCCGCATGCGGAATACATCCTCAGGGATTCTCGTGATGAGTTTCTTCGCGAGGTCAAAGAATGGTTTAGATCGACCTTATAGCGGGCCACGCAGACATAACCCCATTCCGATTTTATTGATTTCCTAACATACTGTGATAAACTATATACTTAAAATTACCGCGAAGGGTTTTTTTATTTAGATCGCGGTTGTATGGCTTTTATAATTAAGAGTATTAGCTGAGAGCAAACATAGGAATGAATAAAAATAAGCTTATCCTTATTGTCTTAACGGCCGCGATCACAATAAAGATCGCGTTATTCGCTATTGCGGTGATCTGCGCTCCTGAAAGCAAGTTCGAGAACGATTCCAGAGACTACTTGCAGACAGCGGAAACGCTGTATTCACGCGGGGCATTCGCTCAACAAAATAATGACGGGACATTGAGGTACGAAATGCTTAGAACACCCGGTTATCCTGTTTTTCTCGGGGCCCTGCATAACTTGTTAAAGATCCCGCTTCATGGCGTTATTCTGGTGCAGGTGTTTCTTACTCTTTTAATTGCGCTGTTTGTTTATTATACCGCCGCCCGGATCGACATAAAGATCGCTTTTTTAAGCGCCGTGATCATTTTATTCGATCTTCCGTCCTCGGTTTTTTCCTTGATGATAATGACCGAAACACTGTTCACGTTTTTTATGGCTCTATTCATGCTCAGCTTTATTTTGTATTTAAAAGAAGGCGCGTTTAAGTGGGTTATGGCAAGCGCTATAACCTTGGTCATATCTACGTATATCCGGCCGATAAGCTATTATATCGGGATAATGATAGCGGTCTTTATCTTGTATGCCAACTGCCCAAAGAATTTCAAAAAAGCCTTTATTCACGCTTTGTTGTTTTTAGTTGTGGTTTACGGTCTTATCGCATTATGGCAGATAAGGAATTATTTATGCTGTGCGTGTTCTTCCTTTTCGTCGATTGCCGGGGCTAACTTTAAGCAATACACACTAATCGGGACTTATTCCGCGAGCACAGACGCTCATTCTGCGGGATTTCCGCCCATTCTTTATTACATAGACGTTACTCTGCGCTGTTCAATGTCTTTCATGACCCGTCCGGGTAACTTAAAATATTTTGGGATCGAACCTTTAACGATCTTTGCTAAAGTATTGGCCTATCCTTGGATGGCGTTCTGGGTGGTGGGTTTTATCGCGGGGATGTTCAAGATAGGACGTAATATTTATTACCAGTTCCTCTTCCTGATTATTTTGTATTTTGTCG
>JAQUNB010000175.1 GCA_028717825.1 Candidatus Omnitrophota bacterium | reverse complement strand
TACCTTGAATTCATGCTCAGAAACGTGGGGTTGGATGTTGTGTCTCGGCAGGATTATCCCGATCATTATTTTTTTAGCCAATGCGACATAATGGATATCGCTGGAGAATGCCGAGAAAAAAATATTGAATGCGTGATCGTCACAAAAAAAGACTTTGTCAAATTGAAACGTATGGATATATCTTCGATAGAAGAAAAGTTGTTTATATTGAATATAGCTTTTGAGATCTTGGAAGGGAAGGAGATATTAGTTGCTGGACTTAATCGGGTGTTATCTTGTAAGACTGCTTAATTTTGTTTTTCACAACCTGCCTATAAGCTGGGACCTCTGGATGGGGAGGCGCCTCGGCTGGATGTTCCACGTTTTCGGCGGAAAGCGTACCCATGTAATGTATGCGAATCTTAAGGCCGCTTTCGGCAAAGAGAAGACGCCGAGTGAACTCAAAGCTATAGCGAGAGGTTCGTATGAAAACATGGCACAGATCTTTGCCGAGATCGTGACCATGACGAAGTTGAATCAAAAATATGTCGACAAATACATAGAGGTAGAGAACTTAAAAACCGTCGCGGAAGCCGCCAAGAACCCGAACGGCCTGTTGTTCCTTACAGCGCACTTGGATAATTGGGAACTTCTGGCCGCGTCGAGTTTTTTCATAGGTTTTCCCCTGCACGTTCTAAGCCGTGAGCAAAAAATGAAAAGACTAAATGAACTTTTGTGCAGGATCCGCGAAGCCAAGGGGAATGTTGTTATCCGTAAGGGAAAAGATATAAAAAATATATTCCGAGTCCTGAAAAAAGGAAAGATCGTCGGGATCGTGGGAGACCAGAACGCTGGGATGACGGGCGAGTTCATCGATCTATTTGGCCGGAAGGCCTCAACCGCGAGCGGGCCGTATCGCTTCGCCCAGAAATGCGGTGCGTCTATTTTACCTGTTTTTATTTATAGGGTGAAAGGGCCGTATCATAAGATAATCGTAGAAGAACCCATGTCCATAAAAGAAGGCGAAGATATTAGGCCTTATATGGTCAAGTATCATAAGTTACTTGAGAAATACATAAGAGAACATCCGGAACAATGGCTATGGATGCACAAAAAGTGGAAGGTCACGCCTTACAGAAAAGTCATGGTTTTAAGCGACGGCAAGAAAGGGCACCTGAAACAGGCACTGGCAGCTGTTGAGGAATACAAGCGTTTCCGCCTGAATAAAGGTTTTTCCCCGGAAGATACGGAAGCGGAAATAGTTGATATCCGCTTTAAGAATAAATCGGCCAGAGTTCTCTTTAATGCGATGAGTCCGTTCTTCTCTCCGGGGTGTCAGGGGTGTCTCAAATGTCTGAAGTGGGCTCTGGATGAGGCCAGCTACAAAAAAGCGGTAATGAATTACGCGGACGCGATCGTAAGTTGCGGCTCATCTTTAACAGCCGTTAATAAACTCTTAAAAATAGAGAATAGCGCGAAAAACCTGACGGTATTCGATCCGGGATTTTTAAATAGGAAGAGATTTAATCTTATAATCCTGCCGAAGCATGATATAACCGCAAAGCCGTGTCTTAAGGGCCTTGCGGCAAAAAAGAACGTTATTGTAACGGATCTGGCCCCTAACTTGATAACGCCCGGAAGGCTCCAGGATTTTGGCGATAACGTAAAAAACTCGCCGACGGGTAAAAACGCGGTCAATGTCGGTGTTTTGATCGGGGGGGATAATGCGGTCTTTTGTTTTAATGAGGCACTTGTAAAAGAGCTGACGGAAGGGATCAAAAAGTTCTGTGGGAAAACAGGCGGGTCCATTTATCTTACTACCTCAAGAAGGACTTCTCGGAATATTGAGGATCTATTGTATAAAGAACTTGCCGATTACCCAAAATGCGCTAAATTCGTGCGCGGACGCGATGATAAAGATGAGTATACGGTCGAAAAAATATTCGAAAGGAGCGACGTTCTTGTTGTTTCGGCTGAAAGTATCTCGATGGTGTCCGAGGCCGTCTCAAGCGGCAGGCCGGTGTTAGTGTTCCTGCCCGGGAAAAAGAAGGACAAGACGAGTAAATATGAGATATTTGTGAAGGGGTTGGAAGAAGAAGGTTTTATTAAACTTATAGAGCCTGGTAATGTTTGTAGAGAACTGGCAAGTATCACGGAGAAGAAAAGCCATGCAGCGCCATGCGACAGAGAAAAAATATACGCGAAAATAGAAAAACTTTTATAACTTTCTTTTAGGAAAGATCATTCATGAATATATTACAGTTAGTGCCTAAGCTCAATGTAGGTGGTGTGGAAAAGGGGACTATCGAAGTCGCGCGTTTCCTTACAAGTAACGGTCATAAGGCGGTAATCGTCTCTGGCGGTGGTGTTATGGAAAAAGACCTCGCGGCCATGGGGGCGCGGCATTATACTATACCCGTCGGCTCAAAGAACCCCTTTGTTATGATCTATGCGTTCTGCAAACTGAAGGACGTGATAAAAAAAGAGGACATCGATATCGTTCATGCCAGAAGCAGGATTCCCGCGCTTACCGGCTATTTTGCCGCAAGATACACTAAAAGGGCATTTATAACCACGGCACACGGCCAATATAAAAAACATTTTATTTCGAGGGTCATGGGGTGGGGTAAGGTCGTTATAGTCGCGAACGAGACAATGGCACGATATATGAACGAAAATTTCGATGTGCAGTTCGAAAGAATGATGATCATCCCCCGCGGCGTCGACCTGAATAGATTTTCCTATGTCTCGCCTTCTGCGAAGAAAAGCGAGACATTCCGCGTAGGCATGATATGCCGGTTCACTCCGCTTAAAGGGCATCTTGATTTTCTGAAAGCAATGTCTTATGTTTTCAGAAAAATTAAAGATCTGGAAATAATATTGATGGGTGATAAGTTGAGCGCGAAACCCGAATATATGAGGAAAATTGAGTTTACCATCAAAAAACTATCGCTTGATGATATCGTCAAGTTCGTCGCGAGCAGTGAAAGCGTCCCGGAGATCATGAAAAATATGGATGTTCTTGTTTCCGCCAACAGGGAACAGGAGGCCTTCGGAAGAACTATTATAGAGGCGCAGGCAAGCGGACTTCCGGTCGTGGCTACAAGGGTAGGCGGTGTTCTCGAAAATGTTACAGATGAGATGAGTGGGTTATTGTGTCACCCTTCCGATCCGGAGGACATGGCGGAAAAGATATTGATGTACGCGCATGACAGACAGCTCATGGAAAAAGTCGCCCAGAACGGTCGCAAAATGGTTGAGGAGCGCTACGCGATAGACAAAGGCATGACGGGGACGATGGAGGCGTATCAGCGGGTTCTTAGGGAAAAGAATATACTTATTTTTAAAATGAGCTCGCTCGGTGACATAATTTTGAGCGTCCCGTCGCTTCGCGCGGTAAGGAAAAGGTTCCCGTCGGCGAAGATAAAAGTGCTTGTTGACGTCAAATTCCGTGAGGTGCTGGATAATTGTCCTTATATCGATGAGGTCATTACATGTGATTTTGAGAACAGGGATAAGGGCAGCGGTTTTTTAAAACTTGCTGAGCGGCTCCGTTCAGAAAATTTTGATATGTCAATAGACCTGCAAAACAACCGAAAAAGCCATCTCTTGGCGTTTTTAAGTTTTATCCCCGATAGATACGGTTATGATAATGGGAAGCTGAGCTTTCTTATAAACAGAAAGATCAATATGCCTAAGAAACCGGTGTTGCCGGTCGAGCATCAGAGTTTGGTCCTTGGCTTGGCAGGCGCTACAAGGGTCGAGAATTATCTGGAATTATGGCAGAAGAAAGACGGGGAGCTGT
>JAQUNB010000174.1 GCA_028717825.1 Candidatus Omnitrophota bacterium | reverse complement strand
CCGGTTCCCTACAATTTTGCACGGCACACTGTAGGGAACGGTTTGAAACCGTTCCCTACACAAGAACACTCGCAATGACGCTGCTTTGCCATTTATAAGATAGTTTTTCTTTACCAATCCCTTAAAACAGTCGGCTGCGCGGCTCTTTTGGCCTTCCTCATCTCCGCCCTCATCCGGCTCTCTTCCTCTTCCTGGCTGCGTAAAAGTATTTCCGCTTCCTGCTTCCCTAACTCTTGCTGATCAAGCTGTGTCGATCCGGCCTCTCCGGCTTCGGGTTTTTCTTCGGGCAGCTGCGCTTGTTTTTCCTGTTGCTCCTGTTGCGCTTGCTGCTTTTTTTGTTCCTCTTCCTGTTTTTTACGTTCTTCCGCTTTTTTTTGTTCTTCTTCCCGTTTCCTTTGTTCTTCTTTCTCTTTTTCTTCTTCTTTTTTCTTTTCTTCTTCCTGAGACTCTTTTTGCTTGTTCTCTTGGCTTTGTTCTTTGTCTTGCTCGCTTTTATCCTTTTGCTGCTCTTGGTCTTGCTTTTTCTCGTCCTCTTTTTTCTGGTCCTCTTTCTGATCCTGTTTTTGCTTGTCCTCTTGGTTTTTCTGATCTTTTTGGTCCTTATTCTGATCTTGTTTATCCTTTTGATCCTTATTTTCCTGATTCTGCTGCTGTTGTTGCTTTTGATCTTTGTTTTGCTGTTGCTTTTGTTGCTGTTGTTGTTTGTTCTCTAATTCCTTGATCTTCTTTAAAGTAAATTCATAATTGAATTTCGCGTCCATATCTTTCGGGGCAAGCTCCATAACACGTTTGTAATATTCTACCGTCTTGCGATAGTTCTTCAAAGCGGATTCTGGAGATTTTTTCTCCAGATTTTCACCCATCCTGAAGCCGGTATTACCAAGATTATACGTAGTATCCGCCTCAAGGGACACTTTTCCTGCCGAAAGAGACGATAAAAAGTTCTCTTCTGCGCCTTTAAAATCGCCTTTGCGATATAAAGCAAGTGCTTTATCGTATAAGACTACGGGGTTATCGGCTTTTTTCGCGAGCGCTTCGTCGTAACTCTTGAGCGCTTCGTCATACTTCGCGTCTTTATACAATTTGTTCGCTTTATGAAAATCGTTCGTAAGGGACCTTGCCTCAGCAAAAGTTCCCGCGGAAAATAGGATCAATATTAAAAATAAAATTGTTCGGTTCATTGTTCTCCGGCCCGCGGAGCTCGGCCCCCGGCCCACGTTACTTGAGGTTAATTCAAGTTAATTTTAGGTTACATGAGGTTACGTTAAAACCGTATATGCATCATTGCGAGAAATGTAACCTAATTTAACCTAAATCAACCTTATGAAACATCATTTAACCTTCGACCCTTGTACTGTATTTCGTCTCCACCGCCACTATATACCATATATACGTTCTTAACCCGTGTCGTTTCCGGGACTACATACCACATACTACATACCAACCTGTCGTTTCCACCGGCGTCACACCCCGTTCTCCTTCTTCCTCTCACTGATAAACGGTTCCAGAAAAAGCAAAAATATCGCGATCGCCAGCGGGATCTGGAACCTTTCATGATATTTCTTTTCCATCCTGCTTTTGAATTCCTGCTTCTCCAGTTTAGAAAGTTTCTCTTCGTATATGAGGTCCAGCCCGAACTCGGCCCCGGAAGCATGGACATACATGCCGCCTGTCTCGATCGCCAGTTTCTTCAGCACTTCCTCATTTAACCTCGTCTTAACGACATTTCCCTGCAGGTCTTTCATAAAAAGGCGTTTTCCTTTGTCGTTCGCGATCGGTATAAGTTCCCCGTCTCCCGAACCTATACCTACGCAATAGATCCTGACGTTATCTTTTTTCGCGTCCTGTATCGCTTTCTCAAGCCCGCCTTCAAGGTCCTCGCCGTCGGTGATAACGATAAGTATCCTGTCACCTTTTTTATCCTCAAAACTTTTTATCGCTTTATATATCGCGCTCGCGATCGATGTCCCCCCGACAGGGATCGACGATATATCTACATCGTCAAGCGACAATAAAAACCCGTTGTAATCTATGGTTAAAGGACACTGCAGGAACGCCTGCCCCGAAAAAGCTATAAGGCCTATCCTGTCGCCTTTGATCTTTTTCACAAGGTCCTTGATCGCCAGTTTCGATCGGGCCAGTCTATTCGGCAAAACATCTTCCGCTAGCATGCTCTTGGAAGTATCAAGCGCGATTATTATTTCGATACCCTGCCTTTTCGCTTCCTGCCAAGTAAATCCCCACTCGGGCCTCATGAGAGCGATAATAAGTAAAAAGATCGCGGCCACAATGATCCGATTCTTTAGTTTCCTCCGGCCGGGGCTAAAAGTCCCCATGATCTCCGCGATCACGTTCGGGTCCGAAAATTTTTTCAAAATATTATCCCTCAACCTATTGGAGATAATGAAAAAAATTATCAAGGCCGGAACCAGCCACAACCACATTGACATGTAAATAGCGCCAAACTTCATCTACGGTATCCTTTTCAAATAAGTATTCGCGATCACAACCTCTAATATCAGCAAGATCAGGCCCGGCATCAGAAAATACCAAAAAAGTTCGTCATATATGTTATAACCTGTTTCTTCAATAGGCGTTTTTTCTATCCTGTCTATCTCGTCGTATATTTCCTGCAATGATTCGGTATCTGTGGCACGGTAATATATCCCGCCGGTCGTATCGGCGATCTTTTTCAAAAGGTCTTCGTCTATCTCGACCTTAACCTTTTGGATCACGATATTGCCGAACATGTCCGGTACGGGATACGGGGCTTCCCCTTTTGTCCCCGCGCCAACCGTGTAGATTTTAACTCCCAGCGCTTTCGCGGCCTCGGCCGCCGACAGCGGCGCAATACTCCCCGCGTTATTGCATCCGTCCGTAAGCAGAATGATTATTTTTCCTTTGGACGGTTTGTCCTTGAGCCGGTTCAAGGCCGCGGTTATCGCCGAACCGATGGCCGTCCCGTCCTGGATCATGCCCGTCTTTACGCGGTCCATATTTTTTTCAAGCCACGCATGGTCGAGCGTAAGCGGACAGATGGTATAAGCGAACGCGGAAAATGCGACCATCCCTATCCTGTCGTTGGGACGTTTTTTTATAAAATCGAACACTACTCCCCTGACCGCTTCTAGCCTGTCGACCATCCTGCCTCTAATAGTAAAATCCAGCGCCCTCATGCTGGTCGACGTATCCAGAACAAGCACTATATCGATCCCCTCAATGTTTATCTTTGTCTCTTCGGTGACGGACTGCGGCCGGGCAAGCGCAAATATAAGAAGCACCAAGCTGAACGCCCTGAGATATATTAAATTTCTGCTAAGCCATATCTTGAATGAAGGCCTTAACTTTTTGACCAGTTCCGTATCAGAGAACCTCAAAGAACTCTGCAGCCTCGTCTCCATCTTTTTTAGGATAAAGACCGCGGGCGGTATAAAAAGCAATAAGACGAGCACTAACGGATACGCGATATGCATCATTTTGCAGAGACCTCTTCGGGTATGATCCGAGTTTGATCGATAAACCTTTCCGCCGCCTTGAAACTGTCCAGCATCTCAAGCTGTGTCGGCCCGTACTTCGCGAATTTGACCATATCACACTGCGAAAGAAAATCCTGTAGCAACCCTCTGTGCTCTATCGACAGCTCCGGCGATCTTTTCACCGATTCCAGGAACTCCTCTGTCGTCATCTCCGGGGCGCGAAAATTGAACCTGTTCTCCAAATAATGTCTGATAATATCCGATAGCTCGGTATAATATTCTTTGATGAGCCCTTTTTTCGGAAGTTCCTTATTCTTAAGTATTGTGAGTTGTTCGTACGCGATCTCGTCGGCGGACTTTATCTTTTTGGTCCGTTTCCCGAACATTTCTTTTTTATTAGCGTACCAGATCATGAAAA
>JAQUNB010000173.1 GCA_028717825.1 Candidatus Omnitrophota bacterium | reverse complement strand
ACCGCGGCGCGCAGTTCCGCGGAGAAGGCCCTCGCTGAAGATAAAGAAAGCGACATGGTCAAACGGGTCATGGAGAATATAGACGCGGCGGAGAAAATTGACATAGCGGAAAAAGAAAGACTGAAGAAAGAAGAGGAAGCACGTAAGAAGAAAGAGGAAGAAGAAAAGAAAAAGGCCGAGACTGAGGCCGAAGCAAGACAAAAGTCCAAACGTATAGCGGAATATTTGAAAGATGCCGAGGCAAGCCTTGGAAAGAAAGATTTTACCGCGGCGCGCAGTTCCGCGGAGAAGGCCCTCGCTGAAGATAAAGAAAGCGACATGGTCAAACGGGTCATGGAGAATATAGACGCGGCGGAGAAAATTGACATAGCGGAAAAAGAAAGACTGAAGAGCGAAGAAGAGGCTCGGATACAACAAGAAAAAGAGGCTGAAAAAGAACGTTTAAAGCAAGAGGACCAGAGGCGTCTCGCCGAAAAAGAGGCGAAAAAACTCGCTCTAAAACAAGAGGAAGAAAGAAAGGCGAAGGAGCGAATAGATAACTATCTCGGCGCGGCCAAAAAAGCGCTGGCGGACAATAATTTCAACGCGGCATGGAGAGACACGCGGAAAGTTTTAGTGCTTGACGAGAACAATGCCGAAGCGAAAGCGCTGCTTGAAGAGATAAAAAAGGGACAGGAAGATCACAACAAACTGGAACGAGAAAAACTTAAGGCCAATGAAGATCAGAAAAAACCCGCTGAAGCGAAAGAGCTTAACAAGAAAGCCAACAAAGTTGAAAAATTAAAAAAGAAGTCCGAAAAATTCATGGAAAAATCAAATCTAAACCTTAAAAATAGGAAATATTCCGAGGCGCGCAGATACGCTTTTCTGGCCCGCAACGTTTATCCGGAGAACGAGAACGTTAATGGTCTACTGACCGAGATCGATAAAGAAGAGATGTTCAATATCAAGATGAAAGAGGGCGAACTAAATCAGGAAAAAGCCCAAAAAACATTCGCTAAACCCGTTGATATAGAAGCGCCGTTATCCGTACATAATGAAGCCAGGGGGTGGATGCAGAGGGTCGCGGATGTCTTTAGCATGAAAACTTACGGGATCGACCTCGGGCCGAAAGAAGGCAAGGTATACACGCTGGAGGAATGTGTCAATATAGCGCTCCAGAAGAGCCAGAGAAAGGTGGTCTCCGACAACCAGGTGAAATTGGCCGAGACGAGGCTGTGGGAAGTTACCCGTGATCTTTTGCCGCAGGCCGCTTTTAAGTATGAACCCACCACAGGTAAGATCGACACAGGCTCAGGGCCGCGTCATTATCAGGGAAAGACATGGAAGATAGAGGTAAAGCAAAATGTATTTGATGGTTTCGGTTCATGGTATAAGACCAACCAATACCGTGAGAACCTCGAGATAACTAAACTTGAACGGGAAAAGGTCAAAAACGAGGTTATAGAGGGCACCCAAAAAGCGTATTACAATTTAGATAAGTCCGGTAAAATACGGAACGTACAATCTGAGTTCAAAACCAAGACGAACAAACTGCTCGAAATAATGGAAGGCGCTTATCAGTATGGGTTGGTTCCAAAAGTGGAGTATCTCAAGATCAAGGGGCAGAGCGCGCAGGCAGATTTCAGGTATGTGGCAAGCGACGAGGATGTCAAGCTTGCCGCGATGATGTTGTACCAAAGCATGAATATTGAACCGCAAGAAGAAATAAATATTGAGCCGCTTAAAGAGCCCAACAGGGAGCTTTCCATAGGCCTTGATAATTGTTATCAGCTGGCTTTTGCGAACAGGCCGGATTTTAAAATAAAAGAAAAGACGATCGCGTATTATGAGTATGAACGGAAGATAATGAAGGCCAAGGGCTGGCCCAAAATAGAGTTCCAAGGGTCTTTCGGCAAAGCGTGGGAATCTTATCAGCCTACTGAAAGTGACGATGAGCGCCACAAGTGGGCGCCTGAATGGTACACCGGGGTCAAGGGAAGCATCCCCATTTACGGGAATACGATGGAATATAATTATGTGAGAGAAATGTGGCCGCCGCAGGTCTCAAGTTACCGCGGCACGGAGAGTGCCACAAGTTATTTTACCTTTAGGGTTCTTGATGATCTGGCGTATTTTTCGGGTCTTCAAGAATCGCGTGTAGGTTTTGAAAGTGCAAAATATGAATTTGAAAAGGCCAAGAACGATATTTTGATAGAGGTTAAAGAGATCTATTTCAAATATCGAAAAGCTCTTCTGCAAATGGATGTCTCCTCTGCGCAGGTCGAGCATCAAGAGACTTATGTGGGTGTTCTGGAGGAGAGGCAGAGATATGGCGAAGTAGAGGTATCGAAAGTCGTGGAAGAATACGAGAAACTTGTGGAGAACAGATTCGCTACTATCGAGAGCAACACAAATTATTATCTTTCTATCGCGGAACTCAACAGAGCGATAGGGCTTCCGGATTATTTCAGCGCCGAACCGGAGAATCAGGAATATTTAAATTGGCGACAGGATGTAGCAAATAACGAAGCCGCAAAAAAAGTTAAAAAAGAAAGACCGGAACGCATCGAGAAGAAGAGAACGGCAGATGTTGTGATAGAGGCGCCCATAAACGCGCCCGCGAATAATTTTGCAAAGAAAAAGAAGAAGTAGTTTTTAAAATATAAAGTCTAAAAAAACAGCAAAAGTCATTACTTCATTGATCTGCAGGAGGGAAAAATGGCAAATAAAGACAGTAAAAAAGTTCTAAGCGAATTCGTGAACAATATCATAAAGCCTAACCTCGCTAAAGCTAGGACATACCTTTCGCCGCGTGAAATAAAACGCGCGATCACCAGCATAGATATCAGGAAGATAGACCTTGCCAAGCTTAAGAAAAATTACATATGGATACTTCTGGGGGTGCTCATAGCCTCTCTTATCTTAGTGCACACTGTTAGCAAGATAAAACAGGTTTTTTTCGGAGCAAAGGAGAAAAAAGAGGCGCAGGTCGAGGTTGTTACGGCTGTCCCTGTCAAAGTATATAAGGTAAAGCGCATGGATTTCAAGGATTCACTGCCGGTAATGGGCCGGATCGAAGGCATTAAAGAAGTTGAGCTTAAGTTCGACAGTAAAGGGATAATGGAAAGTTTTAACTTTGAGGAAGGTGAACGCATCTTAGAAGGAGATATAATCGCCAGCCTTGACCAAAAAGACGCGCTTATCAAACTTAAATATGCCAGTCTCGAGTTGGATAAAGCCAAAAAACTTTTCGAGCTGGGAGGTATCGACCAGCTCGCGCTTACACAAAAACAACTGGAATATGAGTCCAGCAAGAGGGAGCTTGAAAAAACTAATATTTACGCTCCGAGTGACGGATACCTTGGGAGCAAGGAAAAAAGCGTAGGGTCTTTTGTAACAAGTAACGATAAAATTGGTATTTTCGTGGATTTTAAAGAAGTGTACGCGGTCTTTGACGTTATCGAGGAAGATTCGCCAAAGATGGCATTGGGCCAGAACGCTGAGATCTATCTTGATGCCTACCCGGGTGCTTCCTATGCGGGGACGGTCGATATGATCTCGCCCATTATTGAAGGAAGGACGCGGACACAGAAAATAAGGGTTGAACTGAAGAATGAAAGAGGTGAACTCAAACCCGGCATGTTCGCAAGAGCTGTTGTCAATACCTACGAGAAAAAAGACGCTCTTATAATCCCAGCCTCCGCTTTTAAAAAACAGGAGAATAAATATTTTGTTTATGTTGTTACTCCGGCGGGAGAAGCGGAGAAAAAAGAGGCGCCACAAGGCGAAGAACTAACGGGAGAACAGGCGGAAGGACAGAAAGAAGCCCCGAAAGAAGAACCGAAAAAAGAACTCACAGAAGAACAAAAGGAAGCGGAAAAATTGGCAGAAGCGGCCTTGCAGGGTGGGGAAGAAGCCGAAA
>JAQUNB010000172.1 GCA_028717825.1 Candidatus Omnitrophota bacterium | reverse complement strand
GCTTGTCTTGCCATTCTCAACTACTAGGATAACGCCGCTGACCACTTTTGATAAAATGATAGCGTCGGTTACGACGGCTATTGGCGGAGTATCAAAAAGTATAAAATCGTATTCTTTACCTACTAGGTTCAAAAACTCGTCCATCTTGCGGCTCGTTAGAAGCTCCGACGGGTTCGGTGGATACGGGCCACCGCCTATAAAAAAGAGGCCTTCAATCTCGGTCGGCTTCACTATCTCGCTGAATTTTGCTTTACCCGAGAGAAAACTACTCAACCCCACATCATTTTTCTTATTGTTGAAAATATTGTGTAAGCGCGGTTTACGCATATCAGCATCAACAAGGAGGACCTTACTTTGATTTTTTGCCATCGTAATACCTAAGTTGCACAGCGTCATCGTCTTGCCTTCTTGCGGTCCGGGGCTTGCGACAACTATCGTCTTAACAGGTTGTTCCTCTGTCGCCGAGAACAGAACACTTGTCCTTATCACCCGATACGCCTCTGCTATCGGGTCTTTCGGCCTTTTATGGACAAATTTATCTTTTTCCAATTTTATGAGCGGCATTCTTCTTTTAACTTCCGGGATATGCCCCAAAAACGGCCATTCTACTACCCTCTCCACGTCCTCCACGCTTTTAACCGTATCATCCAAATATTCGGCGAAGAACAACAGCCCCAGCCCGCCAAAGAATCCAACGACTACCGCCAAAAGTATATTGAGTCTTTTTTTAGGCATCACAGGCTCAACTGGAGGCTCAGCAGGATCCTGGATAGTGATGTTATTCGCTTTAAAACCAGCCAAGAGAAAATTGCCTTCCTCGGAATCAAGCTCCTCCTGAGAAAGCGATGTAAGATCATAATTCCCCTTCCTGGCCATTTCTTTTTGTATTCTCTCCGCTACCTGAGCCATTTCCCTTTTCAAACGTATCATCTTTGGATGTTTGTGCTTGTATATTTTATTATACTCCGAAAGCCTTGATTCAAGCTTCAGGTATTCGTTCTTCAAGAGATTCAGGATCTCTATTTTTGTTATATACGAAAGATTGCGCGTCACGTAGATCTCAGCGATACGGTTAGCGACCGCAGCCGCCTCTTTGGGATCTTCGTCATCCACGCTAAGCAGCATGAGCCTTGTATCACGGACGGTCTCTACTTGAATGTTTTTGATGAATTCTTCCAAAGGATCTTCTGCATTCAGATATCTATCTTTTTGGTCGAGCGCAAATTCCTCAAATACTTGTTTCGCGATATTGCGGCTTTTGATAAGCTCTTTTTGGCTTTGCAGGTATTCTTTATACGCGTAATAGTCTGTGTTCTCCAGTGCAAACGAACCGGTAGTAGTCAGAACATTGGGGCTTTCCATATCCACGAACAATGTTACCGTAGCCCGATATATAGGCGTCATCATGTAGCTGATCACGGCTGTTACAAAAACAGTTAAGAAGAAAAAGATAACCAGCACGATCATTCTCTTCTTAATGATGAACATGTAATCGTTAAAATGTAGTTCCGCTTCTTTGGGTTTCATATCCTCTTCTTGAAAATTAGAGAAAACTTTCCGGGACAAAGACTATGTCCCCCGGTTCCAAGTTTTTATCTTCTTCTTTTCTTCCTTTTTTAGTGATTTCAGTAACCTTTATCGGTATGATCTCCTCTTGGCCATTAACGTTCCGTATTATGCGGGTATTGTTAAAATCGGCGACATCATTAAACCCGCCGGCCATGGCGATCGCTTCAAGCACGGTCGTATTCCTCTCTTTGAACATATCGTATTTACCGGGTTTAAAGACAGCGCCTAGAACAGAGATCTGTTTGACATGATATTCCTCGATAAAAACCTGCACCTTAGGATCAACCAGATAATCTTTGGCAAGAAGTTCCATTATTTTATTCTCGACTTCCTGTACAGTAAGACCCGCGACCTTCATCGCGCCCAAAAGCGGAAAGCTTATCTCTCCTTGCGATGTGATCCTTGTCTTCGTGTCCAGATCAGGCTGTTCATATACCGTAATATGAAGTACATCTTCCGGCTGCAGCCTGTAATCTTCTATTGTTTGGGTAAACGCCGGACAACAAAGAAGAACACCAACGGCAAAAAGAATGATAAAAAGGTTCATTCTATTCATATTTTTACTCTTTCTTTTTAGAATTCAGCTGTTCCACTAAGTATGATCTGGTTATCATAATAACTGAATTTCGAAAAAACTGAATCCCTCAGAAGATAAGCATACCTGAGAGCAAGCGTAAAACCAATCGGCATCTTATAACTAAATACGCAGCCGGAAGACCACAGTGTGTCCATCCTGTTTCGTGTCTTATCGCCTTCGGTGGTTACCGTCGGATAGCCATCGAACTGAAGTGTCGAGAACACTTCTCCGGAAAATTTTTTCGTAAAGCCATGTTTATATGTCGCTCCGGCAAATGTACTTATGTAATAGGCATTATCTTTATAAATGGTCTCGTTCGTCGTTCTTAAAAAATCCACTCTTAGAACATCATGGGGCGTAAAATCGGCGATCACGCTGCCCTCAAAAATAATATTGCTATAGTTATCGGAATAGTGCTGATATTGCTGGTTCCTATACCCTATCTTAGCTTCAGCCTTTATTTTGTCCAATATCTTCCCTCGGAGCCCGACTAAAAAATCACCGAAAAGCGAATCCGGTTTTTTGCCTGTCCTATGGACTACCGCTCCGAAATCACCTGAAAAAAGAATAGAAGTCTTCGGCCAGACTTTAGCCGCAACCTCCATTTCTCCCATCTGTTCGATCCTGTCGGCGTCCTTATACGTTAGATTCTGGTCATTAAAACTGCCAATGGCTCGCTTCGACATGTAATATTCGAACCTGCAGCGATATCCGCTGGTGAAATCGACTTTAGGAAAATTATATGTTGTGTAAAATTTGACATGATCCTGCACGCGCGGTACCCTATTCACATCTTCCGATCCGGCCCTGTCCGAAAAAGACCGGAACCTGTTCCAAAGATTGACATGGAGTTTATTAAAATTCAGCTCGGCATCCGTGGTACTAGAATGGTTGAAATTGTTTTGGCCGTTAAAAGTAGAAAAAATATTATAGTCACCCGCGTAATCGATCATGAACTTATGTTTAGGAAGTTTAGGCCTGAACTCCAGTCTCGGGGACACACCCGTTATCCAATCACTATGCCTTTTGTCTTTCGCGAGAAAAACGTTATCATCGTAAGTTCCTCTTACGGAAATTGACGGGAAAAACCAGCTTTCTTGAGCATGAACGTCTTCAGTATCGATAAAACATACCTGAAGGATCAATGCTAATAAAAACTGTAATTTAAAAATTTTCTTTAATAAATGCATATGCAGTTTTTCCACGAACTTATGGATCTTTAGTTAAGAAAATAAAAAAGTATTTTTACTATACCAAACTATCCTGCCCAAGTCAATGGGAACAGTTAGAGTTTAGGTATTATTTAGCGATTTTACTATAATAATAATGAATATTAGCAAAAATACAAGCAAATATGGTATTTTCATTTTTGTATGCCTCGAAAATCATTGACATCATTTTGTTGCAATGATATATTAATTTTTCGTTATTGATCGTTGATAGCATGTGGGGCTGTAGCTCAGCTGGAAGAGCGCGTGAATGGCATTCATGAGGTCAGGGGTTCGAACCCCCTCAGCTCCACCAGCCTTCGCCTGCTTATAAAAAAAGCGAAGGCTGTCCGCCGTAGCCAGATAAAATAGAATAAATAGGCGAAGGCGGACTACACCAATATTTGATATAGACCACGCCGGAGTGGTGAAACTGGCAGACGCGCTGGACTCAAAATCCAGTGGGGCTTACCCCCCATGTGGGTTCGACTCCCACCTCCGGCACCATTCTTTCTTCTTCGCCCTTCGATTCGTGAACAACTGGTAGGGCTTCGAAGGAATCACAGCATAGG
>JAQUNB010000171.1 GCA_028717825.1 Candidatus Omnitrophota bacterium | reverse complement strand
GGTGTCTTTTTTACAGGCTACGCCGGCGAGCGGCGGGTCAATAAGGCTTACATGGTTTGGAACGACAATATATGGCGCTTTTGGGAGATGCTCCCGCCCATAATACCGAACCTTAAACAGAATATTGATCATGATCTCAAGCATTCTTCTCGAGAACATATAGCTCAGATTTTGATAATCGCCACGGAAATTTTTATTGAACATAATGATTTACTTTTTTATATATGATAAAATTTTTTGGACAACTTCTTCTATTGAAAGATCGGTCGTATCCACAAAAACCGCGTCTTTCGCCTTTCTGAGGGGACCTACTTTGCGGGTTTTATCGGCATGGTCTCTTTGTTTTAGATCGTCCGCAACCTCTTGTCGGGTTATCGGATAATTTTTCGCTTTTAGCTCGGCAAGTCTTCTTTCCACCCTTTCCTCAAAATTCGCGTCTATATAAAATTTATATTTGGCATCGGGCAGGACAACCGTTCCGATGTCGCGTCCTTCCATGACCGAGCCGTCCATTCTGCAGATCATTTTTCTTTGTAGTTTGACAAGATTTTGACGCACTTGGGGAATACGTGCCACATATTTAACATTTCCGGTCACACCCATCGTCCTTATATCACGGCTTATATCCTCACCGTCCAACATAACACGGATCGAGTTAGGACCTTCTTTAGAAGGGACAAGTTCAATATCCAGCGCCGAAGAGATCTCAACTATCTTCTTTTCATCGTCAAAATCAATATTATTGCGCATTACTTTTAAAGTAAGCGCCCGATACATGGCACCGGTATCCACATATAAGTACCCTAATCTTTCGGCAAGAAGTCTGCTTACGGTACTCTTCCCGCTCCCCGCAGGGCCGTCAACAGCCACGGCTTTTTGTTTCTTAAAAAACAACATTATCTCTTTTCCTTTTACACTCTTTTAATTTTTTTATTAAACGTGCCGCCTGCTTTGAGGCAAGAGACCTTTCAATATCAGCGATGTTTTTTCTGAATTTGCCGAGTGCCGTCTTTAAGTTTTTTCTGTTACTTATAAAAATATCACTCCAAAGGATCGGGTCTGACGCGGCTATTCGCGTCGTATCCTTAAAACCACCGGCCACATAATCACAATATTTCTTCTCTAGAACGCCCGCTAACGCGAATGCGACCACATGCGGTAAGTGGCTGGTAAGACTAAGTATCTTGTCATGTATGTCGGGCGTCACCACACGCGTTGTCGCACCAAACGCTTCCCACAGCTTTTTTACTTCTTGCAATTTTTTCCTGTCTGTGGTCACCGATCTCGTCAACACGCATACCGAATTCTTAAATAGGTCCGGACGCGAATACTCCACTCCTGTTTTTTCCAGACCCGCCAGAGGATGGGCACCCACGAACGAAAATCTATTTTTATACTTATCTGCACGATCGACTATTTCTTTTTTTGTACTGCCGGCATCGGTCACTATCACATTTTTATCTTTTAGTGTTTTTGATAATTTCACAATGACGTCTTTTATCGTATTAACGGGGGTCGCAATAAAGATAACATCTGCGCCCCTGCAGGCCTTTGCATAATTATTTATATAACCGGAAGTAATACATTTTTCTCTGAGTGCTCTTCTGAGAGAAGATCTGCGTCTTGAAATTCCTATTACTTCATCGGCCATCTTTTTCGAAAGCACCGCTTTTCCTATTGATCCGCCGATAAGGCCTGTTCCGATAATGACTATTTTTTTTAACTTCATATTATCCAAGGGCGCCGCCCGCGCCGGTAGTTCATATTCTTCATATTTTTTTAGAGCGTTCTGCCTACTGCCTTTGCGATCTTCCTTAAACTTTTCATCATTGTGTCAAATTTGGCAGGAAGCAGCGATTGGTCTCCGTCAGAAAAAGCTTCTTCCGGGTTCGGATGCACTTCAATCATTAGCCCGTCAGCGCCTGCCGCAATAGCTGCGCCCGCCATAACGCTTACAAGGCCCCATCTCCCTGTTCCGTGCGAAGGATCGACGACCACAGGCAGATGTGTAAGACTTTTAAGTGCCGGGACAGCGTTAAGGTCCAAAGTATTTCTTGTAAATGTCTCAAACGTCCGTATACCGCGTTCACACAAAATAACATCCTTGTTCCCGCCGGCTAAAATATATTCGGCGCTCATAAGAAGCTCTTTAATGGTACTTGCGATCCCCCTTTTAAGTAAAACTGGAGTTCTTACCTTACCTACTTCTTTCAGAAGATCGAAATTCTGCATATTTCTGGCGCCTATCTGTATAATATCGGTATACTTCGTCACCATCTCCAGAGTACGCACATCCATGATCTCGGTTACTACCCTTAGGCCCGTTCTTTCTCTCGCTTCCGCCAAATATTTTAGGCCTACTTCTCCGAGGCCTTGAAAAGAATACGGGCTCGTCCTGGGTTTAAAAGCACCGCCGCGAAGAATCTTCGCGCCGCTTTTTTTAACGACTTTAGCGGTTTCGAGCAGTATCTTTTGGTTCTCCACAGAACACGGCCCTGCCATAACAATGATCTCTTTACCCCCAATAACAACCCCGCCACCCGCGCTTACTTTTGTAGGGGTTTTCTTAAAATCAAGTGATGCCCGTTTATATGGCTTTAATATCGGGATTACTTTCTCTACACCGGGAAATCCCTCCAGCGGGAGCGTCCTAATAACGTCTTCCTTTCCGATCACTCCCACTATGGACCTCTCGACGCCCTCGGATAACCAAGGTTTTAACCCGAGTTTCTCCATTTTTTTTACTATATGGTCGATCTGTTTCTTTGTCGCATTCGGTTTAAGTACTATTATCATCCTAACCCCTTCTCTCTCTTTTAGATAAAATATCTAATACTTTATTGTTTAGACGTACCCTCTATTACGGAAGCAAATGCCTTAAAAAATATATCATTTTCTTTCTCGGACCCCACGTTGACCCTAATGAATCCCATAAGCCCCCATGACGACATTTCCCTTACAATAACACCTTTTTTTAACAGATGCTCAAAGAACTTTTTGGAGTCTCTTTCGGTGTTCACAAGAATAAAATTAGATTTGGAAAACAAATATTTTACTTTCAGGGAATCGAAAAAGGCATAGAACCTTTTCTTCTCCTTTTTCACCAGATCGACGGATCTTTTCACATATTCTTCGTCGTCAAGCGCCGCTAAAGCAGCGGCCTGTGCGACCGAATTAACGTTGAACGGCTCCCTAACCTTGTTAAGTATCTGGATTATCTCTTTGGGCGCTATCGCGTACCCTATACGCAGTCCCGCCAGACCATATGCTTTGGAGAACGTCCGCGCGATAATAATGTTCGGTAAACCTTTTTTGAACCAATCAAGGCTCTCAGGATAATCGTCTCCGCAGGCAAATTCATAGTACGCCTCATCGACAAAAATAAGCACACTCGGAGGAATACTTGCGACAAGCCTTTTGAACTCATCGGATGTAATATAGCTTCCTGTGGGGTTGTCCGGATTTACGATAAAAATGATCTTAGTATTCTTGTTCACAGCGCTGATCATACCGTCTATATCATATTTGAAATTTTTAAGAGGCACTGACCTAACAGAGGCGCCTTTCACCATCGAAGCGATGTGATACACAAGAAACGTGGGATCCGCTACTACGACTTCGTCGCCGGAATTAACATAGGCTGAAAGAGCCATCACTATCAGCTCATCCGAACCGTTGCCGAAAACAATATTTCCTCCCGGAACGTCAAGTTTCCGACCGAGCGCTTCCTTTAAATAGAAACACCCGCCGTCCGGATACCTATTAACATCCTTAGCCGCTTCGACTATAGCTTTAACCGCCTTTTCGGACGGACCATATGGATTCTCATTGGACGCTAGTTTAACCACGCCTTTGAGCCCAAGTTCACGCTCGACTTCCGCTATAGGTTTACCCGGTTTATACGGTTTAACCGAATCTAATATTTTT